>DAOUVF010000134.1 GCA_030667765.1 Bacteroides sp. | reverse complement strand
TACAGCACTCGGGAACACACCTTCACCGGATCTGTTCGCCGCTTTCGTAAAGGATCATCTGGGCAGATCATCCCCACAGCTTTATGATTTTACTCAGGCATGGGTGGCAGATCCCGGCAATCCATCTTATTCACGTGAAGCACTTTCTTTTGTTGATAAAATGGTTCAGGGGAAATTGAATATTCCAACGGTTGGGGCTTCCGGTGCAGTATATGGTGTCCTGCTGGCATTCGGGGTCATTTTCCCGAATATGCCCCTGGTCCTGATCTTCTTCCCTTTCTTCCCCATCAAGGCCAAATATATGGTGATGGCCATGGGTGCGCTTGAACTCCTTCATGGCCTGTCCATGTCAGGGGGCAATGTGGCTCATTTTGCACATCTCGGTGGTATGATCTTCGGATTCATCCTGATCAAATACTGGAATACCAGCCGTAAAAACTTTTACTGATACCTGAGCAAGTCCAGGAAATTTAGATCCTGCCATGGCAATTATTGATGAAATAAAGAAATCTTTTAAATTTGGGTCCACCCTGACCAGGCTGATCTATATTAATCTGGCTGTATTTGTTATCGTTAACCTGGTGGAAGTTTTCTATTTCCTGCTGAACAGGCACCCCAACTATCCGAATTTCCTCCTGCTGTTTGCAGTTCCGGCTGACCTCGGACAACTGGCAACCAGACCATGGTCTATCGTCACCTATATGTTCCTGCATAAAAATTTCCTGCATACACTTTTCAACCTCCTTTGGCTGTATTGGTTTGGAAGGGTGTTCCTGGAATACCTGGATTCCAGAAAGCTGGTAGGTGTCTACCTGCTCGGAGGATTATCAGGGGCTGTCCTGTATATTGCAGCATTTAACTTTTTCCCGGTATTCAGCCAGCAACTGGGATTATCATACGCGCTCGGTGCATCAGCTGCTGTCATGGCCATCGTTATTGCCATTGCAGCGTATGTGCCCAATTATACCATGCACCTGATGTTCCTCGGACGGGTCAAGATCATATACATAGCCATCATTGGATTCCTGATAACTTCTCTCTTTGATTTCTCAATTAACACCGGCGGTAAGATTGCACATATCGGAGGCGGTCTTTTCGGCTACCTGTATATTCTCAGGTACAAACAGGGCAAAGACATGACCAGGGGTATAAACCGCCTGCTCGAAGGATTGTTTTCCCTGTTCAGGGCCAAACCCAAGATCCGGGTAACACACCGCAAGACCGATACGGACATGGATTACAACAAGCGAAAAATAGATGAACAAAAGGAGGTGGACCGGATCCTGGACAAAATTGCCAAATCGGGTTACAGTAGTTTATCAGCCCAGGAAAAAGAAATCCTGTTCCGCCAGAGTAAAAATTAATCCATTGGGCATTCCAAAACAGGAGTTTATAAAAAATTTACATCCCGGAAGCAAATAAATCCTAATTTAGCACTACCACTGCTAAACTAGCTATTTTGAAGAAGATTTTCAGAAAGTTCATATTGTATGCCAATGTGGTATTTGCTGTTTTCCTTATCCTTTCCTTTCTGTCTCCCCATCTCAGTCCGGAAAAGATATGGTTCCCCGCCTTTCTTGGCCTTGCCTATCCATATATTCTGCTTGTAAATGTGCTTTTTCTATTTGGCTGGATCTTCCTGAAAAGGAAGGAACTGGTGATTTCCCTGCTGGCCATCATACTGGGATGGGTCACCTTTACGGATTATCTCAGTATACGGCCATTCCGGCTCATGAAAAAAGGTCATTATACAAGTATGGTGAGGAAACAGAGAAAGGCCGATCACCAGCTTAAATTTGTATCCTTTAATGTGAGGGCATTCAACCATTACCCGAGGGGATACAATCCGTCCCCCCGCACAGAGATACTCACCTTTATCCGGGATGAGGACCCGGACGTACTCTGCATCCAGGAATTCTACAGCATTAACCGGGCCGGGTTCCGGGAATCGGACGTCTTGCGCAAACTCGATAACATGCCCTACCGGTATACAGGTTACACTGCCAGTAACCGGAGCCATGGTTATGGCATTGCCACCTTCAGTCACTACCCTATCATCCGTACCGGCAGCATTCCTCTTAAAGGCAGGTCCAGTATCTGTGTTTTTTCAGATCTGCTCCTGGATCAGGACACCTTCAGGGTATATAACTGCCATCTGCAGTCTGTAAATCTGGATAGTGAACAATACCAAATCCTGGACAGTATTAAGTTCCGGTATGATGACCAGCAGATTGAAGAAATTAAGGATATTTCATTCCGTTTACGGGATGCATTTATCAAACGGGCAGTCCAGGCTGACATCATTGCGGCCCACATCGCCGACTGTCCTCACCCCGTCATTATCTGCGGTGATTTTAATGATACCCCCGTTTCCTATACCTATCGCACCTTAAGGGATGGCCTGCAGGATGCTTTTTCTGAGAGTGGCTGGGGACTGGGCCGTACTTACAATGGCAAATTCCCTTCTTTCCGGATAGATTATATCCTGCACAGCGAATCCATAGATGCATTGTTCTTTTCGCGGGAGAAAGTCATGCTGTCAGACCACTACCCCATCATCAGTTACCTGAAGATGAAAAAAGAATGATCACCCTTCCTGGCTCTTTGCCGGGTTACTTAAAAGGTAACTTTGCCAGGTCCGTATTCCCACCGGAGAGTATCAGTCCCACTCTCTTCCCGGCCACATCAATCCTGTTTTCGATGATGGCAGCAAATGGTACTGCCCCGGAGGGTTCTACCACAATTTTCATCCTCTCCCAGATCATCCTCATCGCTGCCACAATGGCATCCTCCGAAACCGTAATTATCTCATCCACCTTGTCCAGAATTATGGGGAAAGTCAGCTTCCCCAAAGAGGTCAGGAGTCCATCTGCGATGGTCTGGGGATTAACGGAGGGCACAAATTCCCCGGAAGTGAATGAACGGTAAGCATCATCAGCACCTGCCTGTTCAATGGCAATGACCCTGGCCGATGGCAACATTCCCTTGGTACTGATGGCGGTCCCACTGATCAGTCCACCACCACCAACCGGACCCATGACAATATCCAGCTCACCTGCCTCCTCTATCAATTCTTTTGCCGCCGTTCCCTGTCCGCATATAATATTGAAATGATCATAGGGAGGCACAAAGGTTACTCCTGTTTTATCAATAACCTCTTGCATGGTGTTCTCGCGTGATTCAAGGGTAGGTTCACACCATGTGATGATCCCACCATATCCCCTGACGGCTGTCTTTTTGATCTCGGGTGCCGTACGGGGCATTACAATATGGGCCTGTATTCCCTGCATCCTGGCAGCCAGTGCCAGGGCGGCTGCATGATTCCCGGAAGAATGGGTACCTACCCCCATTTTTACATCCTCTTCAGGCAGGGAGAGGACCGCATTGGTGGCACCCCTGAACTTAAATGCCCCGACCTTCTGAAAATTCTCGCACTTGAAGAAGAGAGAAGAACTGAAAATGTCATTGATCCCTGATGAGGTAAGTACAGGTGTTCGGTGTACATATTTACGTATGCGTTCATGTGCCGCAACAATATCTTTAAATTGGGGAAGGTCGGTTGACATGATGATTGAAATTATTTTAGGATAAGCTATTGATCCGGCATTGCTTTAAATTGCCCCTGTTTGAACAGGATTGCCTGAGTAATCTCATAATAGGTGGCATTCAGCAAAAAATCCTTTTTAAAATTACAAAATTCCATGAACTCATAAAGGTCAAACCCGGTATACCCGGTAATATGGGAAACTATATCTGGACTGTATTTAAAATCAATCTGCCTTTCAAAGGTTTCCTGTTCAATCAACTTACGCAGTTTTCTTTTTGACTTCCCTTCCTTGCTCAGGAGGTTGTATAATGCTGTAACCGGGCTCATGATTGGCATTATCAGCATATCCAGTGTATCTGTGCCCTCGTCAATCTCATGCAATACCGAGGGATGGATCAGATAATCAGATTCAGGAAGTTTCAATGTAATAAAGCGATTCCTGAACTGTTCATATGAACCCAGGGGATTGATCCTGACTGCTTCTATGGAATAAATGATAGGCTGGAGCAGTATATCATGTATGAGCCGGCTCCTCAGTATACTGTATCCAATGGTAAGCTTGCCGGCATTAAATCCAATGGCCGTAAATTGCAGCTGGTCCCCGGGAGAAGTCCGGATATAAAAATAGCCAAGCGTATCACTGATGGTTGCCGTCCTCCGGGTAGTATTGATAATGTGAGCGAATACCACAGGCTCCCTGGTCAGGGAATCAAGCACCCGTGCCTTGAAAAAAACAGTGGTATCTTCAAGGGACTCATAAACCTGTGCATGAACAGGCCTCTCAATGATCACCAGGATAAACAGCATGAACCCGGCAATGTAACATACGCGGTATAAATGGAGGCTGGGAAAGCTGATTGTCATGTTTGGTCCGGATACTGTTTTAAAACCTGTTCTGTATATTGAAATAAAGGTAATTTAATAGTATTATTATGACAAAGTCCATGTAACCTTTTAACAAATTTTAACCATGAAAAAGAATGACCCGGCCAGCAGGATACAGGATCTCCGCCAGTTTGGAGAATTTGGGGGAGTGAACCCTTCAATCACAGACTCCTCTACCTACACTTTTCTTGCTGCAGATACCATGGAAGATACATTTCACGGCGAAACCCAGGGTTGTTTCCTGTATTCCAGGCATTGGAACCCGAGCAACAAATACCTGGCAGATGCCCTGGCTGCGCTCGAAGAAACTGAATCTGGCTGGATTACAGCATCCGGCATGGCAGCCATTACATGCACCATACTTGAATTATGTAACTGCGGTGATCACATTGTAACCAGTGTGACCACTTATGGCGGGACCTTCGCCTTCCTGAAAAATTACCTGCCGAAATTTAATATTGAGGTAAGCTTTGTCAATATCGCTGATCTGGAAAGTGTGGAAAAAGCCATACAACCGAACACCAGACTGATCTACACAGAGTCATTAACGAATCCATTGCTGCAGATATCGGACATACCGGCGCTCTCAGATATTTGCCGGAAACATGGCATACAACTGATAGTGGACAATACCTTCAGTCCCATGATCATCTCACCAGCCAGGCTAGGCGCTGACATCATTGTATACAGCATGACCAAATTTATCAATGGCAAGAATGACTGCGTTGCCGGCGCCATCTGCTCAGGGACTGATTTTATCAACGGCCTGTCAGATGTTAATAAAGGTACTGCAATGCTCCTGGGACCTGTACTCGATCCGATACGGTCCTCAAGCATACTGAAGAATCTTCATACCCTGCATATCCGGATGAAACAGCATAGCCGGAATGCCATGTATCTTGCCCGGAGATTCAGTGAACTTGGATTGAAGGTGATTTACCCGGGACTGGAAAGCCATCCCCATCATGACCTGATGAAGAAACTGATGAATGAAGAATTTGGTTTTGGCGGAATTCTGGCCATCGATTTTGGTGATCATGCAACATCCAATAAGATCATGCAGTTGATGCAGGATAAGGATATTGGATACCTGGCCGTCAGCCTGGGTTATTTTAAAACACTGTTCTCATGCTCAGGTCACAGCACTTCTTCAGAGGTGCCAGCTGAAATGCAAAAAGAGATGGGTCTGTCACCCGGACTCACCAGGTTTTCTGTAGGACTCGATAACGATATCGAAAGAACCTTTGATAAGATCCTTTTCTGCCTGAAAGAACTTAAGATCATCTCCTGATACTATTTATAATAATTTTAAATAACTTTGTGCAGAACATAAAATCAAAAACAGAAAACCATGGCATTTACACTTCAACCCGGGGAAAAAGCTCCGGATTTTGCCCTGCCATCCACAGATGGTAAAACATATAGCCTTTCAGGTTTTAATGACAAATACCTGGTTGTTTTTTTCACCTGCAATCACTGTCCCTATGTCATCGGATCAGATGAGGTTACACGGAAAACAGCTGATGAATTTGCATCCAGGGGAGTACGGTTTATCGGCATCAATTCAAACAGCGCCAAATCTCATCCATCCGACAGCTTTGACAATATGGTCAGAAGAATGAAGCAATATTCTTTCCCATGGCTATACCTGTATGATGAGAGCCAGGAAGTGGCAAAAGCATACGGTGCCCTCAAGACACCCCATTTCTATGTTTTCAATGAAAAGCGGGAACTGGTCTATACCGGCCGCGCTGTTGACAGTCCCCGGGATGCTTCCGGCATAAACGAAAATGACCTGGACAGAACCCTTTCCGAACTTACAGAAGGGAAAGAGATCAGTGTACCGTTGACCAACCCCATCGGTTGTACCATCAAGTGGGAAGGAATGGATTCACACTGGATGCCGAAAGATGCAATAGACCTGGTCTGATATTTTTATATTAAAATCAATCCAACATGGCAAAAGATCCATTTACACGACGAAATTTTATTAAAACCACGGCCACTACAACACTCGGTGTCACCCTGGCGAGTTCTACCCTGGCATTTAATCAGGATGAGAATAAAAAACCCGTGAGGGTAGCTGTAATAGGTACAGGTAACAGGGGTACCGCCCTGTTACGAAATTTGCTGGTTATGGATGGCGTTGAAATACCTGTTCTCTGTGACTTGCATATGGACCGGCTTGCCAATGCCCGCAAGTTATGTATTGAAGCGGGACAAAAAGAACCTTTACAATATGCCGGAGATGAAAATGCTTATAAAAAGTTATTGGAACAGGAGGATCTGGATGCTGTCATCATAGCCACATACTGGGATTCACATGCGGCCATTGCACTCGAAGCTATGCAGCATGGTATCTACCCTGCTGTAGAGGTTCCGATAGCTCTTACACTGGACGATTGCTGGGACCTGGTAAATACCTCAGAAAAAACCGGCATTCCATGCATGATGCTGGAAAACTGGAGTTTCCGCAGAGACAACCTTGCCATTCTCAATATGATCAGGCAGGGAGTGTTCGGTGAAATAGTACATTGCCATTGTGCTCATTCCCATGACTGTATCGATCACTGGTTCTTTGACAAAAATGATGGTCATCAACGCTGGCCTGCAAAATATTTATTAAATTTTAACCGGGACCAGTATCCCACGCATAGTCTGGGACCGGTTCTGAGCTGGATGGATATTAATTGCGGCGATGCTATATCTGAAATATATTCAGTCGCTACGGCATCCAGGGGAATAAATGCCTACTTCAAAAGAAGATTCGGTGAAGATCACCCGAATGCCAAATTGAAATATAAACAGGGGGATATTGTTACCTCAACCCTGAAAACCAGGAAAGGGAAAACCATCATCGTGAATTATGATATGCAATTGCCCAGGCCCTATGATAACCGCTGGTCAATACAGGGAACCATGGGTATTTACAATGAACAACGTTACGCTTTATACATTGAAGAGACCAGCCCGGAATACCATCAATGGGAACCTTTTAAACCCTACGAGGAAAAATACCTGCATGAATGGTGGAAGGAAGGAGATAACAATCTAACATAAACGTTTTTCTTTGCCAGGCTAAAAGCATTTCCTGATTATTGCAATTTTAGCCTGGAACACTACAACTCTCAAAGCAACCG
>DAOUVF010000087.1 GCA_030667765.1 Bacteroides sp. | reverse complement strand
TCCATGGTTATGCTTCTGAAGGTACGCTGACCCTTTTCTTTCACTGCAGCAGGAAGATCATTGGCATCGATGCTGAGGTACCAGCGGATCCGTGCCTGTTCCAGCTCAAGGTAACCTGATGCCTTATCTTCTTCAAGCCGGTGAGTGATATTTTCTTTCACATCACCAAAGATCCAGATCAGCATGTCAAAGAAATGTATCCCAATATTGGTGGCAATTCCCCCCGATTTCTGCAAATTTCCTTTCCAGGAATAATGGTACCAGTTTCCACGGCTGGCAATATAGGTCAGGTCAATATCATGAATCTTATCCTTGGGGCCATTCCTGATCTTTTCCCGCAGGGCTATAATCGATGGGTGCAGCCTGAGCTGAAGAACATTAAATACTTTTTTACCCATCTCTTTTTCATAATCCGCCAGCCCTTCGAAATTCCATGGATTCAGCACAAGTGGTTTTTCACATATGGCGTTGGCCTGGCTCCTGAGGGCAAATCGTATATGAGAGTCGTGCAGGTAGTTGGGAGAACAGATACTGATATAGTCAACCTGTTTACCCTCCCTGCGGAGCTTGTCAATATGTCTGTCAAACCGCTCAAATTCAACGAAAAAATCGGAATCGGGAAAATAGGAATCAATGATCCCGACACTGTCGTACACATCAAGGGCTGCGACCAGGTTGTTATGTGTTTCATGGATGGCTTTCAAATGCCTGACTGCAATGTATCCGGCCACACCTATCAACGCGAAATCCTTTTTCATAACTTGCTTACCCCTCCATTTTTCAATTCGTATTTTTCACCACTTTCTGGACATACGGCCAGATTCTGTTCATCAAAATGGAGCCGGTGGCCGTATTCACTCATCCAACCCACCTGTTTCCCGGGATTTCCTACAAGCAGGGCATAGGGCGGGACATCTTTGGTAACCACCGCACCCGCACCGATAAAACAAAATTCCCCCAGGGTATTCCCACAGATGATGGTGGCATTGGCGCCAATTGAAGCTCCTTTGCCAACCAGGGTTTTTACGTATGAACCTTTTCTCACAATGGCACTCCTGGGATTGACGATATTTGTAAAAACCATAGAAGGACCGAGAAAAACATCATCTTCACAGATGACGCCTGTATAGATGGATATATTGTTCTGAACCTTTACGTTATTGCCCAGGATGACATCATCGGAGACCACTATGTTTTGTCCAAGATTACAATTTTCCCCCAGTCTGGCACCAGACATGATGTGTGAGAAATGCCAGATGCGGGTACCCTTACCAATCTCACAGCCATCATCTATCACTGCTGTATCATGTGCAAAATATCCCTTGTCGTTCATTAATCATCCTGCTTTAAGAAGGTTTTAATATGATGGCAAATATATTCAATCTGTTCGGATTCCATTTCTGTGTGCATGGGGATGGAAAAAACAGTTCCGGAAAGTGATTCCGTTACCGGGAAATCCCCCAGGCGGTAACCAAGGTCTTTGTATGCATCCTGGAGGTGCAGAGGGAGCGGATAATAGATCATCACAGGAATTTCTTTGCTCTTGAGGTAATCCCGTAACTGTTCACGGTCTGCATCCTGGAGGATGAGTGTATACTGATGAAAAATATGGGTGGACCAGGACACCCTTGCAGGGGGTATTAACTGTGGGATATTCCTAAGCTTAGCATCATAAGTTTCCGCCACTTTTTGCCGGGCTTCATGAAAGCTGTCGAGATATCTGAGCTTTACCCTGAGGATGGCTGCCTGCAGTGTATCCAGCCGGGAATTAACACCTACCTCATCATAATAGTACTTTGTCCTGGAACCATGGTTTACAATGGCTTGTATTTTATGATGCAAAGCTGCATCACGTGTTATTATGGCACCTCCGTCACCATAACAACCCAGGTTCTTGGAAGGGAAAAAAGAAGCCGTGCCGATGTTCCCTATTGTTCCAGCTTTTTTTCTGCCACCATCCTGAAAAATATAATCAGTGCCTACTGCCTGGGCAGTATCTTCAATGACATATAATCCATGTTTACGTGAAATATCTTCGATACTTTCCATATGTGCACACTGTCCGAATAAATGCACCGGAATAATTGCTTTTGTTTTTTTGGTGACCAACTGCTCTATCTGTCCGGGATCAATATTGAAGGAGCGTGGATCCACATCGGCCAGTACCGGGACCAGCCTCAGCAGTTTAATGACTTCAATGCTGGCTATAAAGGAAAAAGGAGTGGTGATTACCTCATCTCCGGGTTGAAGATCAAGCGCCATGAGGGCCACCTGAAGTGCGTCCGTTCCATTTGCACACGGGATTACATGTGGTACATCAAGATAGCTGGCAAACTCATCCCGAAAGGCTTTTACACTGGGACCATTAATGAAAGCAGTGGAATCCAGCACTTCCTGAATCGCCATGTCAATTTCGTCCCTGAAACGGACATATTGCCGTTTCAGATCGACCATTCTTATTGCTTCCATTCTAGCGGTCCTAAATGAACGTACGAAGATAATAAATAATGAAACAAAGTCTGGCAGGAATCCGTAAACCTGAATCAATTCAGGAGGATGTGGTAAAAAAAAATTGTAACTTTGTTTGACTGTACAGATGAAGATAAATTTGGATAAATATATCCGGGAGTTGCTGCTCCAACATGATTGTGTGATCCTGCCCGGATTGGGAGGTTTTGTTGCCAATTACAAGCCGGCAGAATTTGATGGTTCCCAGAAGACAGTCCTTCCCCCTTCCAGGCAAATCCTTTTCAATCCGAATCTTGTCCATAACGACGGCCTGTTATTCGCCCATGTTTCCAAGGAGACAGACTATGGATATAAGGAGGTCCAGGCCATGGCGGAGGTATATTTTAAAACGATCAAATATGAGGTAGGAAAAGGCCTGAAGTTTTCGATTGAGGATCTTGGGTATTTCTTCATCAACAAGGCCCGGAAAATTGAATTTGCACAGGAATCAACTGATAATTTGCTTCTTGCCTCATACGGCTTATCATATTTGAATTATAAGGAATTTGACAGGGTGCCGGGCAGGAGTGCTAAAATCTACCAGGCCGTTGATGATACAAATCCGCTTGTACGGCAACGAAGGATCAGGAGATGGATCTATACCGGAGCAGCCGCCTGTCTGCTTGCCGGCATGATCCTGGTACCTGTAAAGATGGGGTACCTGAACCTGTCCAGTTTTGACCTGAGCCCTGTTGACAGTTTCAGGAAAGAACAGCCGGTTCAGGAACTGCTGGTCTCACCTCCAGATACCGACACTCAATTGGCTGAGCTTGAAGCCGGGTCAATTGAGCCGGAAGCCGGATCCACCAAATCTGAAGCCGGATCTGTCGAGCCTGAAACTAAACCTGCCGCGATTGAAGCCACAACTGTTGGATCTGAGGATGATATACCGGCTAAGACATATTTCACATCGGAAACAAGCTATCATATCATTGTTGGCAGTTTTAAAGGTATTGACAATGCACGGCATTTAAAGCAAAAGATGGTAGACGAGGGATATGAAGCAGAGATTCTTACAGGAGAGAATTCCTTTTACCGGGTTTCAGCAAAACATTATCCCCTGAAGGAGGATGCCGTTACTGCACTGGCCTCAATCCGTGATCAGCAGGCATATAAATCCGCCTGGATCCTTAGCTTATAGAGAACCTTACAAAACCACGGATCCCTCACCCGTTATATCTTCGGGGGTAACGAAAATCAGTTTTCCCTGTGCATCTTCTGCGAGCAGGACCATTCCATGCGAGACAATCCCCCTGAGTTTGCGGGGTGCGAGGTTGGCAAGGATACAAACCTGTTTGCCTATGATCTCCTCGGGTTTGAAATACTCGGCTATCCCGGATACAACCGTACGTTTATCAAGGCCGGTGTCTAGATCCAGTTTGATCAGTTTGTCGGTTTTGGGCACCTTTTCAGCAGCCAGGATTTTTGCTATCCGTATGTCCATTTTGCTGAAATCCTCGTAAGAAACCTCTTCCTTCAAACCCGGCAAACCGGCTTCCCTGGCCTCATTCAATTTTTTACTGTTAGCCAGTTTATCAAGCTGGACCTGTATGGCATCATCCTCGATCTTGTCAAAGAGCAGTTCCGGTTGATTGATCTCATGTCTGACCGGTAAGAGGTCTTTTTTACCAATATCCTGCCATCCAATCTCCCCGGCATTCAGGAATCCTTCCAGCTTTACAGCAGTGAATGGAAGGAATGGCTTGATAATCCCGGCGATACTGGCCGTTATCTGAAGTGCAGTGTAAAGGATGTTCTTAACCCTTCCGGGATTATTTTTAAAATGCTTCCAGGGTTCCGTATCTGCCAGGTATTTGTTCCCGAGACGGGCAAGGTTCATGGCCGCTTTCAGGGCTTCCCGGAAACGGAAATGATCCAGGTTGTCTTCCACGCGGTCACGATAACTACTGATACAATCGAGCACTTCGTTGTCATATTTATCAGGGTTTTCCAGTTCGGGGACTCTGCCATTAAAATACTTGTGGGTCAGTACAAGCGCCCTGTGCACAAAATTGCCCAGGACGGCTACCAGCTCGTTATTGTTCCTTGCCTGGAAATCTTTCCAGGTAAAATCATTGTCCTTTGCTTCCGGGGCATTGGCGCAAAGCACATAGCGCAGGACATCCTGCTTCCCTTCGAACTCTTCAAGGTATTCGTGCAGCCAGACAGCCCAGTTCCGGGAGGTGGAAATTTTATCGTTCTCCAGGTTCAGGAATTCATTGGCCGGAACATTTTCAGGCAATACATAACTACCTTCCGCTTTCAACATGGCCGGGAAGATGATGCAATGGAAAACGATATTATCCTTCCCGATAAAGTGGATCATACTTGTGTCATCCTGTTTCCAGTAATCCGCCCAATTTTTGGTCAGGTCCTTGGTTGCGGAAATATAGCCGATGGGTGCATCAAACCAGACATACAGCACCTTCCCTTCCACGCCTTCGATCGGCACAGGGATTCCCCAGTCGAGGTCCCGCGTCACAGCCCTTGCTTCTAGTCCGCCGTCAAGCCATGACTTGCACTGCCCATACACATTGGTCTTCCAATGCTTGTTCTCTTCCAGTATCCATTGTTTCAGGAAGCCCTCATATTTATCAAGTGGGAGATACCAGTGTGTTGTCTTCCTCCGGACAGGTACAGAACCACTAATGGTTGATTTGGGATTGATCAGGTCTGTAGCATTCAGTGAACTTCCACAATTTTCGCACTGGTCACCATAGGCCTGGTCATGAGTACATTTTGGGCAGGTACCCGTGATATACCTGTCTGCCAGGAACTGGCCTGCTTCCTCGTCAAAGTACTGCTCTGTCTCCTTCTCTACGAATTCACCACGATCATATAATGTTTTGAAGAATTCAGAAGCTGTCTGGTGATGGGTGGGGTGGGATGTGCGATGATAAATGTCAAAGGTGATCCCAAAATCTTCAAAGGAATCCTTGTTCATCCTGTGGTACTGGTCAACGATTTGCTGAGGAGTGACACCTTCCTGCCTGGCCTTGATGGTAATGGGTACACCATGTTCATCGGAACCGCAAACAAAAATAATATCTTCTTTTTTCAGCCTAAGGTACCTGGAGTAAATATCTGCCGGGATGTAAACACCCGCAAGATGTCCAATATGGACGGGTCCATTGGCATAAGGAAGGGCGGCTGTAATGAGATGGCGTTTGGTTTTTTTCATTTTGTAAATGATCGGTTTAGGTCAGGGTGAATAAAGACCTGACAAATATAATGGTCATTTCCGAATATTTGATTATTTTAATACAATGATGCAATTGCCTCCATATGTAAAGCCCGGCGACCTGGTAAGCATTGCTGCACCGGCCAGATGGGTTGATCCCGAAGACATTAAGAATTTCCTGTCAGTACTGGAACAGGAAGGGTTAAAAGCTATGACAGGATCCATTTATACCAGGCACCACCAGTTTGCCGGGGAGGACAAAGACCGGCTCAATGATCTTCAGCAGATGCTGGATCATCCGGATATCAAAGCCATCTTTTGCGCCCGCGGGGGATATGGGGCAATACGCCTGCTAAGTAAAATTGACCTGAAGGGTTTTGCAGAGCATCCCAAGTGGGTGGTTGGCTTCAGTGATATAACTGCCCTCCATGCCTACCTGCAAATGAGGATAGGGGTGGCCAGCATTCATGCCGCCATGCCTTATACACTCAAGGATGTGACAGATACGGATAACCCTGCAGCGGCAAGCCTCTTCCGGATCCTGAAGGGAGAATTGCCATCCTATACTGTCCCGGCTCATTCCCTGAACAGGGAGGGGAAGAGTAGTGGCATCCTGCTGGGGGGTAATCTTTCTGGGCTGTACAGCCTGACGGGTACACCCTACCAGTTTCCAACCAGTGGGGCCATTCTATTTCTGGAAGATGTGGATGAATACCTCTATCATATCGACCGGATGATGCAGAATCTGAAGCTGTCAGGTATGCTGGAGAACCTGGCCGGATTGGTTGTTGGCGGATTGACAGATATGCATGATAACGAGGTGCCTTTCGGGATGGATGCGACCGAGATTATCAGGGCTGTGGTTGAGGAATACGATTTCCCGATATGTTTTGATTTTCCGGCAGGGCATGTGGAGGGGAATATGGCCATGGTGCTGGGAAGGCAGGTATCCATTGAAGTGACTGAGAACGGCAGCCAGCTAACTTATATCGATTGATCAGACCCTGATTTATGGCTGAACACCTGGAAATTGGGAAGGAAGGAGAGGAGCTTGCTGCCAGTTATCTGGAAGAAAAAAAGTATACCATCCTGGAAAGAAACTGGAGACACCGGCACAGGGAGATCGATATCATTGCCAGCCGGGATGACAGGATCATTATTGTTGAGGTTAAGGTCAGAAAGAGCATCGGCGGGGAACGTCTCGAAGAACATATCAACCGAAAGAAACAGCGGCACCTGATCAGCGCTGCCAATGCCTTCATACTGAAAAGAAAACTCGATCAGGGAGTCAGGTTTGACATCATTCTGTTGACAGGAGAATCAGGTGATTTCACCATCGAGCATATTGAAGATGCCTTCAGTCCCTGGGATTAAATTTATGCACCAAATAAACATTCAAGAACATGAAAAAATCCGCTCTGTTACTCTCCATTAGCATTGTCCTTATGCTGATGATGGCCTGTTCAACTACTCCTAAAAACAAAGGTGAGGTGGAAGCACTTTCCGGTGATGCGGAAAGAATGGCCTGGTGGCGTGAAGCAAAATTCGGACTCTTCATTCACTGGGGCGTATATGCTGTTCCCGCGGGAAAGTATGGTGATAACACCAACCACGGTGAATGGATCATGCACAGTGCAAAGATTCCCTCTGCCGAGTACAAAAAATATGCTGGCCAGTTCAATCCGGTAAAGTATAATCCGAAGGACTGGGTAAAGGTAGCCAGGGAGGCGGGAATGCGCTATATTGTCATCACCTCCAAGCATCATGATGGTTTCTCCCTCTACCCCTCCGATGTTACCGATTGGGACGTGGTGGATGCCACTCCTTATGGGAAAGATCTTCTTGGCCCGCTGGTGGATGAGGCAAAAAAGGCCGGATTGAAAATGGGGTTCTATTATTCCCAAGCCCAGGACTGGAACCACCCGGGAGGTGCCAAATCACGTTTCCAGGAAGGGGATGGCTGGGATGAGGCCCATAAGGGGGATTTTGATGCTTACCTTGTAAAGATAGCCCTGCCACAGGCAAAAGAGATTCTGTCCCGTTATCCCCTGGATATCCTTTGGTGGGATACGCCTACATGGATGAATGAGGAACGGACCCGGCCCTTTGTGGAAGCTCTGGAGGTAAGGCCGGATATCATCACAAACAACAGACTCGGCATAGATGGAGATATCAAAACCCCGGAACAATTTGTACCGGTTACCGGTCATGAAGGGGACTGGGAAACCTGCATGACCATGAACAGGCACTGGGGCTATAATGCTTACGATGATGACTGGAAGTCATCTGAGGAATTGATCCATAAGTTGATTGAGATCTGTTCAAAAGGGGGCAATTTTCTCTTAAATGTGGGCCCCACCGCCGAGGGTGAGTTTCCAGAGCCGTGCATTGAGAGGCTGCAGGATATGGGAGCCTGGCTGAAAGTGAATGGAGAATCCATTTATGGGACCACCCAGGGCCCCTTCACGTACCTGTCCTGGGGGGCCGCCACACGGAAAGGAGACCTGTTGTACCTGCATGTGACGGATTGGCCAGAAAACGGTAAACTGCATGTGCCTCTAACCAGCAATGCGGTCAGCGCAGCACTTCTGGTGAATCCGGATGAACCACTGAATATCAGCAAAGAACCTGAACGGATTGTGATTGATCTGCCCGCTGAGGCCCCCGACCTGGTGGCAACGGTTGTTACTCTTAAACTGGGAGAGGAACCGGTGACCATGCCAATCGCTTCAAAAGGTAAAAGCATCTTGGCGTCAAGTGAGCAGCCCGATCACCCGGCCACCCATGCCACAGACGGATCCGGTCATCATATCTGGGAATCTGCTGATACAACCGGGGTAAGCTATCTTGAATTTGATATGGGAGGTTCCACATGGATCCATGCTGTCGGACTGGATGAACCTGATCGTTGGCCACGGTATAAGCAGAGCATCCGTATGGAAGCAGAAACGGATGACGGATGGAAGGAAGTCTTTTCGGCCTCAACCAGGGGGCATGGTCTGGTAAAGAAATTCGATCCCATACGGGCCCGACGAGTGAGGATGTATATTGATCGTGCTGAAGGTCCCCCGGGTATTGCCGAATGGCAACTCTATGCGCCGGAATAGTGTAATTAGCATGAACATAGAAGAAATACGAGAATACTGTCTTGCAAAAATAGGAGTAACCGAAGGTTTTCCTTTTAATAATACTGCTTTTGTTTTCAAAGTTGCAAGAAAAATGTTCGGCCTGCTCGATCTGTCTGGGGAGAGCAGGGGAATAAGCCTAAAATGTGATCCGGAACTGGCTGTTGAACTGCGGGAGCAACATCCTGAAGTTACACCCGCATGGCACTTTAATAAGATCATTATCCTTTAAACACGGATTTTCACGGTTATAAACAGGCCGTATTATCTCAGGTATAAGTGGCACCCTGGAATATTAATTTTTTGTTACCCAGCCAACTATATTTACGGCCTTGAAGTCTGTTCATAGT
>DAOUVF010000203.1 GCA_030667765.1 Bacteroides sp. | reverse complement strand
GTTCAAGGAGGCTTATCAGATGTACATCCTGTACAAGGAAACCTATGACAGCCTTTATCAAGAGGAGAACCTGGTAAAGATCACGCAGCTGGTGATGCAGCATGAATTTGATCAGAGGGAATTATTACAGCTGGCAGAAATTGCCAGACAAAAGCAGTTCAGAAATTATGTGATTGTTTTATTTGGATTGGTTGTTATTCTGGTCATTGTATTACTGAACCGGTATTACATTAAGAGAAAATCCAATATTGACCTTCAGATAAAGAACAAGGAGATCGAATCCCAGAAGAAAAAACTGGAGAATCTTTTCGTGTCATTGCGCATCAAAAATGATGAATTATGCCAGCAGAACGAAGAAATAGTTACTCAGAAAGATCATCTTGCGATGCTGAACCATGAACTCGAGAACCAAAAATATGAACTTAATAACACCCTGAATGACTTAACACAGGCGCAAACTCATCTGGTTCAATCGGAGAAAATGGCATCACTCGGACAACTTACCGCCGGGGTTGCACATGAATTGAATAACCCCATCAATTTCATCAGTGCCAGTATCAAACCCCTGCAGAGAAATGTGGAAGATCTGCTCGGACTGCTAAACAAGTACGACTCTGTCATTGAAAAGAGTAATCTTTCCGGTGAATTTGGTGAAGTGGAAGAGGTGAAAGAATCATTGGACATGGCCTACCTGATCAAAGAAACGCAGAATCTTTTCAAAGGAATAGTCGAAGGATCTTCCC
This sequence comes from Bacteroides sp., assembly GCA_030667765.1. Taxonomy (GTDB): domain Bacteria; phylum Bacteroidota; class Bacteroidia; order Bacteroidales; family SM23-62; genus SM23-62. The sequence continues at coordinate 5,308 of DAOUVF010000203.1, read as the reverse complement.
GTTCCATACAGATCGTAAAGGATCTAAGGACATTTTCAAGAATGGATGAAAATGAGTTTAAACCGGTCGATATCCATGAGGGTATTGATTCAACTCTTCTGCTATTGCACCACAAAATGCAGAACAGGATATCGCTTCATAAAAACTATGGAAAAATCCCACACGTTGAGTGTTTACCGGGTAAACTCAACCAGGTGTTTATGAATATCCTCACCAACAGCATCCTGGCCATAGAAGACAAAGGTGAGATCACCATTGAGACCAGCATTATGGGAGATAAGGTGAAGATCTCCATTAAGGATAATGGCAAGGGCATGCCGCCTGAAGTTAGGGAACATATCTTTGAACCATTTTTCACTACCCGGACGGTTGGTGAGGGAACCGGCCTTGGTTTATCAATCAGTTATTCAATTATCGAAGAGCACAAGGGGGTAATCGAAGTTTATTCTGAACCGGACGAAGGTACAGAATTCATCATTACGCTACCTTTCAGCAGTCCAGACTGAAAAACTCCATCAACCAAATAACCCCCTGGGGAACAGAGAGTTATTTGGCTCTATATGATCTGAACCTTACCTGGGTGCAATATTCTGATTGACCCTGAAGAAGTTTTTGGGATCATATTTTTCCTTGATTCTGGCCAGCCTGGAATAATTACCCCGGTAGCTGTCTTCAATTCGCTTCTGGCCTTCATCATCCATCATGAAGTTGATGTATGCCCCGGACAATGAATGATCTTTCAGGTCCTCCCAGTATTGTTTGCTCCAGTTGGTGATCTTGTCCTTATTGGCAGGGTCCGGATCGACTCCTACAATGACCTGTGCCCAATTGGCATCACGGTAGCTGAAGGCCATGTCATCTGACTTGACTGTGTGAGCAGCTCCATCCACCGGATACATATGCATCATCGAATGAGGTGTTGGTAATTTCTCCGCATTGCGAAGGTGCATATCCACAGCTGTATCACTGATCTCTTTTACATAATGGGCTTTCCAGTACCATTGCATTCCTTTGGGATACAATGGGTCAAACATGGTTTGCAGGGCAGGGAAGGGGAGATAACCTGTAAAATCTATAGATGGCTCTGCCAGATCCCTGAATGGTTGAACGGCTTTTTTCCCGGCTTCTTCATCCATGGTAAGGCACCATTGTACGGCGCACATTTTTTTAAGATGATGTTCTTCGGGGAACAGCGGTACAGGAGGGACAGTTAAAAATGCAAAATATCCGTAAATATCATTGTCTGCATTTACAATAAACTCCCTGTAGTATTTAAGTATTTTTTCGGCATGCTCCAATTCCCACATCATGGGACCTCCGTATACCATTTTTGCATCTTTCATATCAAACAGGAAGGAGGTAACAATCCCAAAATTTCCTCCTCCTCCGCGAACCGCCCAGAACAGATCGGAGTTTTCAGTTGCATTTGCTGTGACCTGTTTTCCGTCTGCCAGCACCATGTTCACTTCCCTGAGTGAGTCGATGGTCAGGCCATATTTCCTTGTGAGATGTCCCACTCCACCACCAAGGGTCAATCCGGCAATCCCGGTAGTGGATAGTATTCCGGTGGGGACCGTCTTGCCGTAAGGATGAAGGGCGGGGTCCACATCGCCGAGAAGACATCCCGCTTCAATAAGGGCCGTATTATTTGCTTCATCCACCTGAATTTTTTTCATTGTAGACAAATCGATGACCAGTCCATCGTCAACGATTCCGAGTCCCCCGGCATTATGTCCCCCGCCCCGGACAGCAGTCAGGAGCTGGTTTTCCCTTGCGAAGTTTACGGCAGTTACCACATCTGCCACATCGGAACACTGAACAATAAGCAGGGGTTTTTTATCTATCATCCCATTATAGACAGAGCGAACCTCATCGAAGTCTGCATCGTGCCTATGAATGATCCGTCCACGGATCCGGGATACAAAATCATCCAGAATACCAGTATCTGGAAGTACGGTAGTGAGAGAGTTTGTTGTTGTCATGGCTATAAAATTTTGATTTATAGTACAAAACTACAACCCGGACAGGCCAACATCTAACACGTTCTGTTCAAATCTTAATAAGAATGATTCAAAATAACGATTTCAGGTATTCAGGCCGATAAAGAGGCTGATAAAGAGATATTAAGATACTGGGATGGCAGCAATCCGAATTTTTTCTGAAAACACTTTGAAAAATATGAGAGGTTATTAAATCCGGACTCATAAGCAATCTCAGACACATTGCCATGCTGTATCCGCAAGAGCTGAAATGCCCGTTCAAGACGCAGATCACGGATCCAGTCATTTGGCGCCTTACCTGTCAGGGAAGTGATCTTCCTGTATAACTGTGGCCGGCTGATTCCCAATTCCACACATAAACGCTCAATACTGAATTCTTCCTGAACAAATATGCTTTCGGTAATATCCATGAGCTGCATTAAAAATCTTTCACCGGGCCTGTCCAGTATTTCAATTGCAGATAAATCCTGATATTCCCGGAAAATCCCATCCATGTCACACAGATCGCTGACAAAGGAGGATATCTTTATTTTGCCATCACCGGCAAACCTGGTAAAATAGCGTGCTTTTCGGATCGTCTCTTCATAAAATCCATCATTCTCAGTCAGGGGTTGACCTGCTGCTATCCCTATTTTTAATGATAGATTTAATTCGGGATCCGGATCTGAATCCTTTTGCATCATGAATTCTCTCTGAATTTTCAAGGCACATCTGACTGCCTTCGTCGAGGATTTAAAAACACTTATGATGTTATCATCGTTTATATTCTCGATGACTCCTCCCTGATGTTTGCTGATTATTTCCCGGATGTGGGATTTTGGTCCTGGGGGAAGCCTGAGGGACCTGTATGCTGAAGATCCGTCAATATTGGTTTGTCCGGTTAATTGCACCATCATGATGAAACGGTATCCAGTATCAATGCTGCCATCATCGTTTTTTACTACGCCCTGATCCGTTGTGGGAATACTCCCTATGATCATTTCATAGACTATTCTTTCAACTTCCTTGATAGCGCAGGCAAGGTTCCCATGGGATTCCTCGTGCATCTTTGCACAACTTTCCTCATCCGGAGCTTCCATCAGGCAGAACATCGTACCGGCCTCTTCGTTAATCCAATACTGAAGGTTTCTGACATTGTATTTGGACTGGACGGACAGGTCTGACATGTGGGCCCCCTTAACATCCTCAACCGTCACGTCAAGGTCTTTGTGAAAATCCATAAATAGCGGCATAACAGATTAATTATTAGTATATAAAACAAAATAAAGAAATAAAGATACGAAAGTCTTATAAATATACAGGCATTGGCAGGATATTTAACATTTAAGAATTTATTAATCTCACTGGTGTAACAATCTCCAATCGTTCGCGTAGCATGAAATGTGAACCTAAAATGATGATAAGATGAAACAGAAAACAATTATTTCATTGATGGCAATGATGGTGATGATTTCATTGGGAGTCACTTCCTGCAGTAAAGATGATGAGGGTGGTGCACCAGCCATGCCGCCGATAGAATCCTTCCAGATGGATTTCAGTGATTTTACTGTCTTTCCCGACACCACAGATAATTTGAAATCATTGAACACCTATAAGCATTTCACATATTCATATGTTACGGTGGGTGTCTGGAACCTGATTACCACAGTGGCCATGGCTGTACCGGTTGCGGTTTACCTGGAATCATTCAATCATACACCTGAGTTCCTGGGTGATGATACCTGGCAATGGACCTATTCTGTAAACACGTTTACTGCAAGACTGGTGACAACAAGGATATCCAACGAGAAATTCACTGCCGAGATGTTTATCTCTAATACAGGTCAGGAAGCCTTCGAAGATTTCAAATGGTTTGAAGGGACAGTCAGGTATGACCACACGCATGCCAGCTGGAAATTATTTGAAAGTCCCACCAACAATGTCCAATGGCTGGATATTGAGTGGACAAAGGACTGGGAAGCTGGCACCTCTGATATAACCTATACCAATGTAAAAGCCGGATCCGAAGGATTCGGAGGTTACATCACTTACGGGATTGTTGATGATCCGGACTATGATGCATTTTATACGCTGGTCAGAGCAACGAATGAGGTTAATATAAAATACAATACCGAAACCAAGGCAGGCAGGGTTAAAGACCGGGGTCATTTTGGCAATGATGATTGGCATTGCTGGAATGAACAGTTCCAGGATTCAGATCGTGTTCAATAGGTGATTATTTCTTTCCATTTATCGGTACCAACAGAATAGGGTGGGGGGAAATCTGCAGATTCTTTTCTGTAGATATCCCGCATGCTTTTTAGTATTTCAGGATTTTCTTCTGACACGTCCATGATCTCTGCCGGGTCATCCAGGAATAGATAAAGCCGGGTGGCAGGGGGTGCCCCATCAGGCAAATCCTTGTACAATACGGGTATAATACTACCAACATGCCGGAGGATGTATCCATCCCTGACCACTACCCAGGCGTAGGGTGCCTGAGACCTTTCCCTCTCAGAAGGCTCGATGACGGATTCTTTCATAAATCCCCAGTAACGGGAATGTATTCCTGTCCAAACCACATAAATCCCCGGTGATCTTCAGCAATGCCTAACACAGTGAAATTGGACAGCCCATCAATCGTGGACAGGTGTTTAAAGTTGATCTCAATGTTCTGTGCTGTTACCCCTAAAAAAGCGCCGAAAAGAACCAGGGAACAGAAAACAGCTAATACTATGGTTTTCTTCAATAATATCATTGATTCACCTTTGTATTTTTGGACTGGGATTCGAAATAGGTACATGCAAGTAAGAATGTTTCTCCTGAGATAATCCCAGCTCTGTGATACTGTTCCGTTTTGTAAGTCCCAGCAAATGTTTGCCTTCTCTTTGTCGCTTCACAGTTAAATATATAGTATTTAGTTCAATTATGATATACTGGATCAGGAAAACCCAGATGGGTTGGATGAAGTTAATTTGTAATTTTACCAATAAATACTACCTATGAAATCACCTGCTTATTATCTTAAAAAAATCTTTCTGATCACAATTATACTTGCCGGTTTTACAGGATGCATTGAATCCTCAAAATCGAAAAAGGAAATACCTGACCATCCGGAAAGACCAAATGTTGTTTTCATCATTTGTGATGATCTGAATGATTATTCGGGAGCCTTCAGCGGCCATTCCCAGGTAAAAACCCCGAATATCGACAGGCTGGCAAAGTCAGGCGTTTCATTTATCAATGCACATAGCAATGTGCCCGTTTGTTCTCCATCAAGGAACAGTTTGTTTACCGGTGTTTATCCTCACAGATCAAAAGATTTTGGC
>DAOUVF010000410.1 GCA_030667765.1 Bacteroides sp. | reverse complement strand
ATTGGCATACAGGAAGATTTCCTTGCTGAAGAGTTTGGCAGCACTATCCTCCATGTACGGCAGGATGCTCCGCCCATCAATTTGCAGGCTGTCAATATTCAGACTGTATCCTGCCAGTTCCGCAATGGTTGGATAAAGGTCAGTTACATCGGCAAGCCTGTCTACCTCTGCCGGGGCAAAATTCCCTTTCTGGCATATAAACAGGGGAGATTTGATCCCGTTTTCCCAGATGTTCCCCTAGTGTCCCCTCAGGCTGTTCACATACCTTGTCTGCCTGTCCTCATCTGTAAGCTGGCCGTTCAGGATGGCCGGACCATTATCACTCAGGAAAAGAATTACCGTATGTTCTGCAAGCCCCATGACATCAAGTGAATCCAGCAACCTGCCGATATGATGGTCCATATGTTCCACCATGCCATAGAGCGTGGCCAGGTTCTCAGACAATCCCCTGCCCAGGTATTTTTCAACATAATGCCGGGGGGCCCGCAGGGGAGCATGGCATGTCAGGTAGGGAAGGTAGGCAAAAAAGGGTACCTCCCTGTGATCTTTCATGAAATCAATGGCCATGTCGGTCAGGACTCCGGTTATCCAGCCCTCTGTCTGCAATGGTACCCCATTATAACTGCCTTCGTTGTCATAATAATCATACAACCTGGCCATAAAAGCCTCATCAAAACCCCTTTCCCAGGGGAAATAGCCATCCGTTTTCCCTGAATGCCATTTCCCCCACATCCCTGTGACATAACCTGCATTCTTCATTACATCGGCAATGGTGGTTTCATCCAGGTGGAGAAAATCCTTGCCTCCATGCACATGGGATACCCCGGTGCGAAGGAAATGCCTTCCTGTCAGCAGGGAGGCCCTTGTCGTGGCACAGACCGGGGTAACATAGAACTGGCTGAACCGTACAGATTCCCCGGCAAGACTGTCTAAATTCGGCGTCTCTATAAGCCGGTTCCCGTGTACACCAAGGTCATTCCAGCCAAGGTCATCGGCCTGTATGAGGATGATATTAGGCTGCCTCTCAACAGGTTCTTCGGTGCAGCCCGCCAGGACTGCAATTCCGGTTAGCAATAATATTTTTGACCACAATCTCATTTACATTCTTTTCATATCGGGTTTTTGGTCACAGGCAATTCATAAATGGAATCCCATTCAGGGTGGCCCTCCACGCGCAATGATATCTCCAGAGCCTCTCCGGCTTGCTCTTCAATGCCCGGACCTTTTAAGCTGGTATGTGCTTCAACCTTGGCAAATTCCCAGTGACCAGCCTCCCTGCCATTGATATAAATGATCATCTTTCCCTGTAACAGGTCCTCATTGGTATGGTTGAGCAGGTATACATCAAACCGGAAGGTCTCACCTTCCTGCCACATATATTTCGGGAATGATGCCGAAGCCAGCACCGGCCGGCAGGCTTCCCTGATGGCATGGTAAGCAGGCTTGGGAAGGGACGGATATTGGATAATGGAATTATTTGCAGCACAGGGCCAGGGTTCATTGAAGCACCAGTTGATGGCCATAGAGCAACGGGGCCACTTTTGCCTGGCTGCTTCGTATATGAAACGGTATCCCGCCGCCTGGAGTTTTTGCCCGTTTTTCACCAGTTCCTCCAGGCTTTCCTGCTTACCAAAATACTTTTCGATAGTCCCGATACAGAGCCAGGTATCTTCCTGCCAGCTGTCAAATCCGTGGTGGACCCTCCAGGCTTTGGATGCATTGGTAGGAGGGAAAAGCTCCCCTTCAGGGATGATCTTCCTGAGGATCAGGGTATCTGATGGGGAAGGGACACCGTATTCAGTCAGGGCCGTGTGTTCAGACCTGGCCATAATCTGGCAAATATCTTCATTTGTCCGTGGATCATGGAAGAGGTAGTGCCCGTGCCCCATTCCCAGTAGCGGTGAGGTATGGATAAAAGGGATATCCGGGGACAGTTCCAGGCAGAGGCTGTTAAGCCACCTTATGGGAAGGGACTGGTCATCCATGCCCGACCAGCTGTTGTAGAGTTCATTGCCACCCGACCATATCACCAGGCTGGGATGATGTTTCAGCCTTTCAATGATGGCATATGCTTCGGATCTCAGGACAGACAGGTAGGATTCATCGTCGGGATAATCATTACAGGCAAGAGGGAATTCCTGCCAGACCATCATGCCGTTCCGGTCACACCAGTCATGGAAATATTGCTTGTTCACAATGCCTCCGCCCCATACACGCAGGATGTTGAATCCTGCACCGGCTGCCAGCTCCAGCAGTTCACTGTAACGCTCATCATCAAGCCGTCCGGGAAAAACCTCCGGATTCACCCAGTTGGTCCCCTGTGCAAAAACCCTCCGGTGGTTGATCTCCAGTGTAATGGGAGGCAGGAGCCTTGATTTTGGAAAGGAATCATCCTCCTTTTCCGTCCCTTTGTTCCTGACGAGTTTTACCTTCCGGAAGCCAATGGTAAATAGTTTTTCATCCAGCAGCTGACCTTCATCATCATAAGCTGATACAGTAATGCTGTACAGGTTGGGTTTGCCCAGGCCGGCCGGCCACCATAGCTTTACATTTTCCAGCACCAGGGATTTCCGGAATTCCCCTTTCCGGGCCTTGTTTTCCCTGTATTCAAACTCATTCGTTTGCAGGGTCTCCCCCTCAAATTCCACGCGGATGGCAAGGGAACGGATCATGGGGTCCATAACACCTTCCACATTCACTGATACTGAGTCCATGGATTCATACAGGAGGTAGGCGACGGTGGTATCCCGCAGGAGGTCCCTGCGTATCTCTAATGCCGTCTCATCCCATATCCCGGAAGGGACCAGCCTCGGGTGCCAGTCCCATCCATAGCTGACGGCCGGTTTGAAAGAATGATTGGCCTGGTTCCTGTCCTCAGCATCATGATTTGATTTGGGGACAGGTGCAATTACTATCTGCAATTCATTTTCCTCCTCCAGCAAATCCGTCAGGTCCAGGTCCACATACCTGAACATTCCCTCCTGCCGGTGGACCTCCCTCCCATTCAGGAAGATCGTAAAAGCATAGTCAATGCCCCTGCTGCGAAAACAGAGTTTCTCCCCTGCCTTGATCGAAGGCCTGTCGAAACGGGTCCGGTACGTCCACCAGACATCCTCCATCCATCGGAACTGCCGGAAACCATCTCCGCGGGTCCATTCCGGATCGTCAAGTGTATGCAGCATATCCAGCTGAACGGCTCCGGGTATCCTGGCCGGGTGCCAGGCCGTGGGGGATTGATCTTCCTTTTCATGAAAACCAACTTCCCATT
>DAOUVF010000145.1 GCA_030667765.1 Bacteroides sp. | reverse complement strand
CCCGGTACAGGCGAAATGAACTACCTTAATATTTTTAAACATATACACCAGAAAGGATATGAAGGAGTACTCTGCATGGAACATGGCAGGAGCATTGAAGGGATAGAGGGGGAGAAAGCATTAATAGAAGCATACAGGAAAGCAGATAATTTTTTATAATTAACATTTACTGATCATAATCCGATGAAAATAATTAGATCTACTGCATCCTTCTATTCATGTGTTGTCTTATTGCTAATTCATACTTCTAGTACATTCGCTTCAGCTCCGGACAGACCCAATATCCTGCTTATTTTATCTGACGACCATAGTGTTCCCTATCTCGGTTGTTATGGCAACCCGGACCTAAAAACCCCCAACCTTAATGAAATGGCATCAGAAGGAGCACTGTTTCAACGGGCCTACACCACAGCTCCACAATGTGTCCCCTCAAGGGCAGGAATACTGAGCGGCCGCTCGACAGTTGATGTCCGGATGACACGTTTCTCAGCCCCCTTGCCGGCGGACATCATCACATTCCCGGAAGTATTGAGGGAAAATGGATATTATACCGGTATTTGTGGAAGATCATACCATCTTGACGGTTCAGGACGAAAACCCGAGATCACCATAGAAACGTTTGATAAGTACAACCTACAAACATTCAGGCATAGGGTTGATTATTTAAACCAGGGCACAGGAATGAAGGTTGTCAGCCAGTTTCAGGAGTTTTTATCCCGGGTGCCAGAAGGCAAGCCCTTTTTCATGTGGGCCAATTTCTCTGATCCGCACCGTATTTTCAATGCTACAGATTATGAACCTGATCCTGATAAAATTACCTTGCCTACAGGATTTCCTGATACAGAAAAAGTAAGAGAAGACCTGGCCGGGCACTATGGTGAGATAGAACGGCTGGATTACCATATAGGCCTTCTTTTCGATGAAATGAAGAAAAGGGGAGAACTTGACAATACCGTTATTGTATTTATGGGAGATAATGGTGCTGCGCTGTTCAGGGGCAAGGGGACCCTGTATGAGGCCGGGCTGAACGTTCCTCTCATTGTCCGTTTCCCGGAAAAAATAAAAGCCGGTTCGGTTTATCAGGATCTGATATCCGGCGAGGATATTGCCCCGACACTGCTTGATTTTGCCAGTTTAAACCCATTGCCGGAAATGACAGGGATATCTTTCAAGCCCTTAATGGAAAACAAGAAATATGAAGGCCATCCATATGTTTTTGCCGAAAGGGGGCCCCATGGATCAGGGCTGCCCACATCCACCGGAGCTTTTGATCTAGGCAGGTGTATCGTCGGGGAGCGTTACAAATTGATTTACCGTGCCATATGGCAATTACCATATCACCCGGTTGATTTTGCCGGTTTGCCAATGTGGAAGGAGTTGCAGCAAATGGCCCTGGATGGCGAACTGGAAGAACCCTGGAAATCACTTTATTTTTCAACTGAGCGTCCGATGTTTGGTTTGTATGATCTTGAAAAGGATCCCAATGAATTGAACAACCTGGCAGGCAGTGTGGAATTTGAAAAAATAGAAGAAAAACTCAAAGAGGCCCTGCATGAATGGATGATACTGAACAAGGATTATCTTCCCCTGCCTGTTCCACCGTCATATATAAGGAAATAGTAAAACCAGTCACTAATATTAACACATTAACTATTAAACCATGAAAGCAATTGCTAACTTTTTATTTTTGATATTATTATTGACTTCTGTCAATGTAGCGGCTCAGGAGCCATATACCCCTGAGGGAGTCAAAATGCTGGAGAACAAAACCTTTGATAATTCCGATGAGGCCAGGCAGGAGATCCTGGACCTTTACCAGAGCCTTCGGTTAACAGATGTGCTGGACGGGATGGACCTGATCGGTTTGCAGGACATCGGCCTGATGCACAAAAATATCCGACCTCTCTGGAGAGATGTGGATGAATTCAGCCACCGGGTCCTGGGATTTGCCGTTACCGTGCGCTATGTCCCCACAGACGTGAGGGTGGGACAAAACTCATTCGACAACACGGATGAGGCGAAGAAATGGAAAAGTGAACAGTACGGCAGGGCCAGTGACAGGGGCTGGGTAGCATCAGGAAAACCCGGGGATGTAGTGGTGATGGATGTGAACGGGGTGGATGAGACAGGGAACATAGGTTCCAATAACAGCCTTGGCTGGGCAAAAAACGGTTTTGTTGGGGTCATTACCAACGGGGGTGCAAGGGATACCGATGAGGTCATCAAAACAAGAGGGATCCCGGTGTATTGCAGGGATGCATACAGCACCCGGGGGATCCGGCCGGGAAGGCTGATCATAGAATCTTATAATTTTCCCATGAATTGCGGAGGTGTCCTGGTCTACCCGGGTGACCTGGTCGTGGCGGATGGTGACGGCGTCATCGTGGTGCCCCGTGAACATGCACTGCAGGTAGGGAAACTGGCAAGGGAAGTAATGGAAGGTGACCAGAAAGGCCGCGCCAACCATTATAAGGATCTCGGCATCCCACTGGATGAGACCGTAAAACCTTATCAGGAGAAGAAATAAAATCGGTAAAATAGGCCTGATCATACCATGAGATTTCTGCTTTTTTCCCTTGTTGTTTGTTGTTGGCTGTTCAGGCCGTCACTGGCCCTGTCGCAGCAGGAAAATGAGGGGACTGCCATACGTTTGCCTGACCATGTGATGCCTGTCCTGGGTTGCTGGTTCTGGCGGGGAGAAGAGTTTACTGCCGATGGTTACAAGGATTTTATTGATAAAACATGCAAACATTCTCCTTACGATGTATTGGTTCAATCCACAAGGGCATTTGAAAAAGAAGTAACAGATGATGAAGTCTACCAGCAACTAAAACAGGCCGCAGAATACGCCAGGGAAAAAGGCATCAGAATGACCGTTGACCTGGATATAAGGCTGGCACGCAGGGCCTTTGAGGCAAAATACCCCGATCAGCTCCAGGAAATGCTCATCCTGCACGAGGTGCCATTCTCGGTAAATGATCATGTGGAGACCGTTGTTTACAGCCAGGACCTGAGCGATCATTATACCGGAAATACCACCAATTATATTCCCCTTTCAGGATCATTGCTACGTGTGTACGCCTATCATCGTACAGATGATGGGATTGATCCGAATTCACTATCGGAGATTACACGGCAATGTACCGTATTTTCTGCATCCGGGGATTCGGTCTGGATAAGTATACCAGCCAATCATGTAAGCAATCAAACATACGCCTGTGCCCTGGTTTCTTTCAGGCATCTCGCGCCAGATGTATTTGCCCCTAATTTCATCAGTTTTCAGCGTGAGATCATTGACCGCTACGCAGATCTCCCCCTGGCCGGTATCAGCAGGGATGAATGGGGCTTCCCACCCTGTTTTATGTCCACCATTAATGAGTTCTGGTATTCAAAACACCGTGCCATTGCCTATGCAAAAAGGACAGGCGGACGTGATCTGCTGGAGGACTGCCTGCTGATGTACCTGGGTATAGAGGGGCAAGAGAGGGAGCGCCGGATGGCGATCAATCATTTCAGGCATATGTCCCTGATGCGGAACGGGGCCATTGAAAATGATTTCTACCTGAGCGCAAAGAAGGTTTTTGGTCCCGATGCCCTGGTCCTGGTACATCCCACCTGGTACCCCTACCCTGATTTCAGGGAATACAAAAAAAATGGCCTGGACTGGTGGATCGCAACGCGGGACTGGGCACAGACGGATGAGATAACCCCTTTTGCTGTCCGAACTTCACTGGCCAAGAAATGGGGGAGCCCGGTCTGGTATAATATGTATTATGCTGATAACCTGGCGGATTATGAAAGGTCGGTATGGACCCATGCCCTTGCCGGCGGCCGGATCAATTATCACTCCCTCTATCCTGACAGGGGGAAGTATGCAGATCGTGACCTTGAGCTGCTAAAGGGTGACTTGATGCGGGCGGAAAGCCGGGTCAGGCTCCTGAACTATATCAGCAAGACTCCCCTGGATTGTCCCGTTGCCGTTATTTTCGGGCATGCATGTACCATGAACTGGGCCGGACCTGCCTATGATGATGTAGGGATGGAACTGGTGGATAGCCTCTGGCGGCTTGGCTTTCCTTGTGATCTGATACCAAGCTCTGAAGTCCGGAATGATCAGTTGCATATCGATGAGAATGGCTGGATCAGCTATGGTCAACAAAAGTATGCAGCCGTCGTCCTCTACCATCCTGAATTTGAAGAACCGCAGACGGCCGAATTTTTCACCAGGGCTGCTGATGGACCAACAAAATTGTTCCGTATTGGAAACTGGACACAGGATTTTAACGCGCAGGATTTCGATGGGAACGGATCCCTCCCCGGATCGATGATGGCACTGGACGATATCCCCTCATTGATTCCGGAGCTGCTTAACGCCCTGGAAAATCAGGGGATAGCCTGGCAAACACCAGCCACTGTCTTCCCTGAATCACATTTTCCCTCTTCCAGCTCACCACCTCCAAGCGGTTTCTGCCGCCTGATCGATGGCACAGTGATCCAGGTTGCCGGAAAGGATAATGTAAGCGGTGATCAAATCCTGTCCACCCGTGAAATCAACGGGCATCAGGTAACATTCGATGCCATCGGCGTTGCTGCAGTACGGCTCAGCAAGGAAGGCACAGTGGAGGCCCTGGCCGCCGGTGGATTAAAATCCTTCAAGTGCCCCGGTCTGGAAATCACCCTGGATGAACGCACAGACCTTGCCTTATGGCTCAATGAGAATGGAAAATGGGAGGGAGTTGTCCAGGGATGGGACGATGATTTGCCTCCGCAGTTGCTGGAACTGACGGGGGACTGGTCCCGTTTGGCAGTTCCTGTTCCCTATGCTGACTAAAGATATCCGGTATTTTTCTGATATTTACCTGATATACGAAACGATATTCTAAATGGACTGCTATGCCAGAATGGAAAAACGATGATGAACTGTTCTCCATAATCAAGCAGGAACTGTTCTCAGCAGTGGTGGGAGATATTATGGATAAGCAGGGATATCTGCACCAGTTCCTTCCGCCACAGATCCAGCCCCTTGATGATGACATGTTTGTTGCCGGCAGGGCCATGCCCGTCCTGGAGGCAGATACCTTCGGGGAACGGGTGCCGGGAACGGCCAATCAGTTGATGAACAAATCTTTTGGCCTGATGCTGGAAGCATTGGATGACCTGAAAAAGGACGAAGTTTATATTTGTACAGGTGCTTCCCCGCGCTATGCACTCTGGGGTGAACTGATGAGTACCCGGGCCATGAAACTGGGTGCAGCAGGGGCAGTCGTGGACGGATATGCAAGGGATACAAAAGGAATCCTTGAGATGAAGTTCCCGACTTTTTGTTATGGACGGTTTGCACAGGACCAGGGCCCCAGGGGGAAAGTAATGGATTTCAGGCTCCCCATCGAGATACAGGGTGTTTCCATCCATCCCGGCGATATAGTCATTGGTGATATAGACGGGGTCTGCATTGTTCCCAAAAAAGATGAGGTCGATATTATTTCCCTGGCCATCGAAAAAGCAAGGGGCGAAAAGCTGGTAAAAAAGGCCATTGAGAACGGGATGAGTGCCGCTGAGGCCTTCAGGAAATTCGGGATCATGTAAGAAAAGCCGTTTAAAAAGTTTCTGAGACAGCCAGATAAAATCCCATGGATTGATGACCAAAAGCCAGGTCGACAGCCAGGTTTGTCCTCGAATTTTTATCCATCTTTACGCGAAGGCCAAATCCATAGGCGGGTTTTATGGACTCAAATAAACTTAATGACAGAAAGGGATTATTAGCGGTAGTAGCATTTGCAAAAAGAACGCCCCCAAACAGGCCCCCGCATTGTGATATGGGAAAACGATATTCAACCTCACCGTAGGCCATATTGTTACCACGAAAGCGCCCCTGTGTATAACCGCGTGCACTTCGGCCGGTCTGGTCATAGGCTGTAGCGGGTAAGATCATATAAGGCAAGGTTCCTTCCTCAGCGAAATTGCCCATTAACCAGAATGAAATGAGGTGGCTCGGATTCCGTTTTGACAAACCATGATAGCTTCTCCACTCTATTTGATACAGATTTGATCTTCTGTCATTGCCGGTAAATTTAAATCCACCTTGCCAATTTAGTGAAAAATAATAGCCCTTATATGCCTGTATCATGTTGTCACGCTTATCGATGACAAATTTCACACTAAATGCAGAGTTGAAGTATTTTTCAGTATCAAAGCCATAATAGGTACTGTAAGCATAATGGCTGGTAATCAGGGAATCACCAGGATCAAGCTTCAGCTTTTTATCCACTATTTTAAAATAGGAATCAAAATTGTAACCCAGCCCCAGATAGATATTCTCTGCAATCTCAAACCCAATATATTGATGCAACCTCGCTAAATTGAAGTTCATGGGCTGGGTCAGTGAATCGTGGGAGGTTTCGGCTCCGGCAAGGCTGAATTGATAGTCAAGAATGCCTCCCTCGGGAGCAGTCGTTCCTAACCCATAGGTTGATTGGGAATAGATTAAAAACCTCCAATCGCCACTGAAAAAGATGCGATTATCCCTGGTATATATATTGTTTTTTAACAAGAAAAGAAATTGGTTCTTTGTAGTGTACTGAAGACTTCCTGCAATGAGTGAGTAGTGGGTGTCTTCGGTCATTTTAAAAGCATACTGACCTCCAACACCTACCATAAATCCAATTGCAGGGTTGGAGCCTATGATAGGCAGAAGTATTAGACTGCCGGCATCTTCAGACTTAATTTTAGGTGGTTTATTTAATGCGCTTCGAATAACGTCCGAGAGATCGCGCTCTGGACACAGGGTGGCAGGCTGAACAACTAATGAATCCTGTGCCGATACAACTAAGGGGCTCAGCAATAGCACTATTAAGCAGATTTTCAGACCAGTAATTGTATATAATTCTCTGTCCAATTTCATGGAACTTGTTAGAGGGTCCCTATTTCTAATTGAAAGGTAATTAATTTCGAGCTTTCAGATCAGATTTTACCTATTTATTTATTATAGGGTAATGCCATCCCCCTTCTGGTTTCAGTTGCTGTGCACGCTCAGGGGGCCCCCAGGTATTCGGATCATATTCATAAACAGGAGTATCCGAACATAGATAGGGATCAACGATGCGCCAGGCTTTCTCCACATAGTTCTGACGGGCAAAAACTGTAGCATCACCTGCAGCGATGGAAAGATTTTTGTAAAATCAGTATTTTTCAAGTATTCAACTGATCCATCCAACATATAACCTATAATATTAGCAGAGATTGCCCCCCAGGATACAAAGATGTTTAGTTGGTCAATTGACATCTGCCAAGAGTGGTCCTGGTGTCGCAGGAATACGCAACAGAACCAAAATGTAATTAGAAATCGTATCTAATAAATACAAATGGATCTATATAATTGTATCATTAACTTTCTCATTAGAGAATAACAATCAATAAATCTCATTTTG
>DAOUVF010000115.1 GCA_030667765.1 Bacteroides sp. | reverse complement strand
TCCGCACGCGGCCATTCTTTCCTTGCTGATTTTCTTTGTTTCCTGCATGAATGATGAATGGATGGCGGATAAATATGACTTCACAGTCAGGTGGGAACCGGGATTTGAAGGCCCCCTGGCCTGGGGCGACCTTAGCATTGAAGACATGCTCACCAAATTTGACACGAGTGGTTACCTGATTGAAGACAGTACCAACTTCCTGTATTTTATTTTTGATACTTCTGAAACAATTTATGCAAATGACTATATCGATATTCCCGACCAGGATTTCCTGCAGGTTTTCTTTCAGACTCCAGTAGATATACCGGGATCATCCCTGGGTAATATCGGGGATACCATCACTTTTATAGAGGTTGAAAGTTTTGTGTGGGAAAGAACTGGCGATGAGCGGCTGGACAGTGTCCATATGAAGGGGGGGGAGATCGTGATCTTTGTTAAATCCACCATCCAGCATACGGGGATACTGACTATATATTCTGACCAGATTGATCTGAACGGAGAGCAATACCGTCAGACCATAAATATCAGCGATCCGTCGGGAAATTTCGATACCATCGTCACCATTCCGCTGGCAGGAGCTTCCCTTCAACTGGATAATTCAAATCCCGATACGACCTTTCTCGAGCTGGTATTTGAATTTGACTTGATAAACTCGGGAGCAGATATCCTGGCAAGTGAAATTGTCAGCATCACTAAATCTTTTGAGGATATGAATAATTATCAGGGTGTATATGGTTATGCTGGCGTTTACGACAGCCTCATCATTGATAAAGAGGTGATTGAGTTCAGCTCAATGCCTGAGGATTTCATAGGAAGGATACAATTGGCCGATCCACAGATACACCTGAAGGTGGGTAATTCGTTCGGTGTCCCATTCGGTATTGAATTGCTGGACCTGGAAGCCCGGTTCAAAGACGCATCCATGACTCCGATCACCCTTGATCCTGGTGTCAACCCAATCATCATAGATGCCCCGACCATTAACCAGGTCGGCCAGTCCATACTTTCCTATACAGCCATTGACAGTAATAACAGCAATATCAATGAAATTGCCAGTACGGATCTCACGGGACTTCAATTCTCGGTAAATGCACTCGGGAATCCTACTGGCTTTATGAACAATTTTATCCTGGATACGAGCCACCTGGATGTTAATATCGAGGTAGTAATACCTATGCATTTGAGGGCAGAGGGACTCGAACTGGCTGACACGTTTGATTTCGAAATAGGTGGTGATGAGGGTTTCAGCCGGGAAAACATCAAATCATTCATGTTCCAGCTGGAAACCGAAAACGGACTACCGCTGGAAGTAAGTACTCAGGTTTATTTTATGGATAACAATGATAATTATCTCGATTCCCTGTTCAATGAACAGAACTGGAACATACTTCCTTCGGGAGTTGTCGATGATGACGGAAAAGTGATCATGACCACTTACAATAAAGTGGAAGTCCCCCTTACAGAATCTCAGATTGACAACGTTTTTATCGCCGAGAAGATCATGATTAAGACCCTGGTGGAAACCACGGATCAGGGTACCCGGGATATTAAATTCTATTCAACCAACTCGCTTGGCTTCAAGCTTGGGGCAAAGGCCGAGGTCAGTGTTACTTCGGATGAGAACAATTAAGCTAAAACAAATCAGCATGCCTGAAAGAATCCGCTATATAACAGCACTGTGTTGCATTACAATTCTGGCCTGGACGGGTGTATCGGCTCAATACAGCAACACCTATTATTACATGCACATGATTCCTCAGGCCAACCAGCTGAATCCCGCATTCCAGCCAAAGTGCCAGTCTTACTTCGGTTTTCCTGTACTGTCCCCTGTACGCTTCGAGGTTGAATCAAATTCCCTGCGGTACAAGGACATATTCACCTGGAACAGTGCCACAGGTAAATTCATCACCTTTATGCATCCGGATGGGGATAAACAGAAATTTCTGAATGCCCTGGAACCCGTGAATGTTGTCAGGGCAGGACTAGCTACCACCATCGTATCTGTGGGATGGAGAAATGAATTATTCTTTTTCACAGTTGATTTCGGCCAGCGGATTGACCAGGATATATCCTTTTCCCAGGACCTTGCTGAATTCATGATCAATGGGAACCTTAACCAGTCCAGGTTTAATTTCAGCGACCTGGCCAACAATATTAATCTTTACCATGAGCTTGCCATTGGCGTATCTTATAATTTTGAAGATGAATTCCAGTTAGGGGCAAGGGCAAAACTATTGCTTGGAATGGGCAATGTATCCGTCCGTCAGAGTGATATCAACATGAAGACCTCCATAGACGAGTGGAATGTTAAATCTGCCATCATTGCAGACGCCTCACTTCCCTATGTTGACCTGCCCATCGATGAGGATGGATACCTCGATATTGACAGCCTCCAAAGCCTGGGAGAACTTGATCAGATGGACCTGATCTTCGGGATTCCAACCGGACTCCCGGATTTGATCTCACCGAGCAACCTGGGTACTGTTTTCGGGGTTAAAAATCCGGGTTTTGCCCTGGACTTCGGATTTAACTACAGACCGGTTGAAAAGGTCATCGTATCGGCCTCTGTGCTTGACCTGGGTTTTATCCGGTGGCGGAACTCAACCTATAATTTTAAGCAGGAAATGGATTATTCTTTTGAAGGGGTTGAATTTACACTTGATGATGATTGGGACCCGGGGGAAGATTTAATGGATTCGCTTAAAGATGCAACGAAAATTAAGACCACACAGAATAAATATACATCCTACCTGTCTTCCAGGGTATACATTGGAGCTGCTTATGAGCTCAGCGAAAAGGTTCGTTTCGGGGGTGTTTTCCGGACACGTATTCATAATTACAGGTTCTATAACCAGTTTACTATATCTGCTAATTATCAGCCTTTTAACATGCTTAGTGGCACCCTGAGTTATTCCATTATGGGGAATAATTATATGAACCTGGGACTCGGACTGTCCGTGCGTGGCGGACCCTTTAACATTTATTTCATAACCGATCAGGCTCCTACTGCCTACTTCTGGCCACAGGAGTTTTCTTCTCTGAATTTCCGTTTTGGATTCAACCTGGTTTTCGGATGTGATCCCAGTGGTAGCAAAAAGGACCGTCCATTGATAGACTAGGCCTTACCTGTTCCCTAATGAATTAACAAAGGAAGCAGACAGGACTGCAGTTATTTTGAAAAAAACCACTTACTTTGCGGAGATTATCCTTCATTTAGAAGCATGGCCATTATCCGCATTTTATTGATCATTGCACTGGTCTATTACCTGATCAGGTTCCTGGATAAATACATCGTACCCGCCATCTTCGGCTCACCTAAAAAGAAAAAGGCTCCTCCAGGTAAAAGGGAAAAAGAATTCAGGAAATCAACCAGTCGTGGAGATGTGACCATTACTGATTTCAAGAAACGGGATAAGGGGATAAATTCAAAGGAAGGCGATTACGTTGACTTCGAAGAAGTTGATTAGGCCAAAGAGCATCCAAAACCCAGAAGAGGATGTTAAGACGTCGCTGAATTTTGTGCAAACACAAAATATAGGCTCCTTTCTTAACATCCTCTTCTGGTAATCAGATCATGGCTTTGGCCTGATCAATTTCATTTTTGATTGTTACCTGATAAGCGTGATATTGATCAGGTAAAGATGATCTGTGTACCTGGTTCTCCACCTGCCAATTCGTATAGTTCCCCAACGGTAATGACGTCTTTTACATTATCATCCAGGTCTTCCCTTTTCAGTTTGAACATATCAAATGCAAGCTTACAGGCATATAATTCACCACCACCGGCAACGATCATTTCAATGAATTCATCTACCGGGGGTACATCCAGGGCAGCCATCTGGCTTTTCATCATCGCGGACACGCCGGCTTCAACACCAGGAAGCATCCCGAGCAGTGTCGGGAATGGGAGTCCGCCAGGCATACGCATGGCCGGATTTCCGACGGTTGCGGTCTTGGATTTGTTCTGCCTTTTCTTGATAATGGCATCCATGCCAAAGAAGGTAAAGAACAACTTGGTTTCAATGCCTTCCATAACAGCACCATTGGCCATTACCAGTCCCGCGTAAATATCTTCAATCGTACCTTTGGCCACGATAATAAATACCTTTTTTAAAGGTGTTTTCTTTTTTTCTTCAGACATAATTGTAAGGTTTAATTATTAAACACAACTTGTTGGCTTGGCTATCCCGGCAATGCGTGAGGATTTTTTCAGCGGTCCGGCTGGAAATAAGGTGTAAAGTCCCTTGATGTCCGTGATCCCGGATTTTCCAACCATACGGATGGTTAGCTGGGTTCCCTTGTCATTTTCTGCCCTCAGGAAATCGATAACTTCGAAATGCTTGTCAGTCAGATCGATACCTTCTTCTTTAGCGATCTCAGCGGCGATGTCCTTGTTCCACTGGGTGGGATCAGTGAGGTATCCATCTTCTGTCACATCCACATTAACGCCTGCATATGATTTTGTTGCCATAATTAAAATTTTTAATTGTTATTTATGAGAATTAATTATTGTTTTATTGAAACTACGTTTTCGTTCGAAAGATTCTTCAGGAAAGATATCATGAATCCAATGCCTTTTTTCATTTCCGGTGTGCGCATTTCTTTCATGGCCTTCCATATGGAGTACTCGGGAATATCATCCAGTTCCAGTTTCTGGAATACATTCACTGCATTGTTCATGGACTGAAGCATCTCGGGCTGGGTTATGTTCTTCAAGGTATCCATGACGGTGACAATATTATCGGCCAGCAGCCTGACATCTTCACCGGAATAATGGGTAATGATATTATCCATAGCTCGTGTTATATCAGCAAAGAACTCAAAGTATCCCTTCTGTTCGAACTCATGCATTTTACGTATCATGTCTATAATCACTTCATTGGCCACGGGTCCCAGGTCCTGCATCAGGTCATAGAGGCTCTCGAAGGTGTCCATCACAAAGGTGAACTTGCCAACGTTTTTCATTAGTTTAAAAGCAAGGAATTTAAGGTCATCCCAGTTCAGTTCAACCCCCTGCATCTCTAACTCTTCAACCGTAGTCCTGAAAGCGTCTTTGGTGATGATATTGACATCCTCCATCAGGTCATCAAGGCGTGCACTGCGCAATTTCTGGGCAGTAGCACATTCCAGGATGGCATCCAGCTTTACGTTGATGTCGTCGATCTGTTTCTGTAGATCTTTTTCAGCCATTTTCCAGATGATTTAGGGAATTATAATTTTTTTCCGGCCATGGTCATTTCATTCTCAATTGGCATTTCCTTGCCCTTCAGGAGGATATGCCAGTAGATCCAGCGAAACAAGACTTTACCATAATGATTCATCTTGGTGTTCTGCAGGAGGCCAAAGGGACCGATACCCGGCAGGGGGTAAGTCCCCGCCAGGGGTTCAGTATCATAGTTGAAATCAATGATGGACCCCTTCCCGAAACCAGTCTCGATATAACAGTTGGAATGTCCGTCAAATTTGGCTTTCAGCTCTCTTCCTTCCATGGCACTCAGGATGTTTTCAAAGACTACGTCAGCTGCAAAATGAACTACTGAACCGGCCTTTGAAGTAGGTATATTGGCAGCATCGCCCAGCACAAAGATATTCTCATGCTTTTCCGAGCGCAGGGTAAATTTATCCGTTGGAATAAATCCGAGATCATCACCCATACCACTTCTTTCCACCATCTCGCTTCCCATGTTTACGGGAACTATGGTAAGTACATCGAAGGGGATCTCAATCTCGTCATACGATTTCAGTACCTGCTTGTCATTATCCACACTTTCGATATAGAATTCCGGGATTACCTCAATGTTTTTCTCCACCATGAGTTCTCCCAGCATTTTGGATGAACTCGGTTTGGTAAAAGCACCAGGCAGGGGGGTTACAAATTTGATATTTACCTTGTCCCTGATCCCGATCTCTGTAAAATAAGCATCTGCGAGAAATACAAATTCAAGGGGGGCAACGGGACATTTAAATGGCAATTCAGCAATGGCCATGACCAGGTCTCCTCCTTCCCAGGCCCTGAAAAATTCACGAAGGGCAACAGCCCCATCAACGGTATAAAAATCAAATATCTTATTATACCAGAGTTTATCCTTTAATCCGGGTGTCTCTTCCGGCACGGTCCGGGTACCTGTTGCAATGATCAGAAAATCGTATTGCAGTATCTGTCCGCCATCAAGCAGGACCTTGTTATTTTCAGGATCGACCTTATCAATGCCTTTATAGATAAGCTTGACCCCGGCAGGGATGAAATCAGCCTTGGGTTTGATCACATCATGTTTGTTATAGATCCCGAAAGGGATGAATAAGAATCCGGGCTGGTAATAATGTGTCTGATGCTGGTCAACAATGGTAATCTCCCATTCCGAGCGGTCGAGGACTTTCCTGAGTTTGTTTGCCATGATAGTTCCGCCGGTTCCGGCACCCAGGATAACTAGTTTTTTCATATGGTAATATATTTGTTAATATGGTTAGCAACCTCCCTGCACTCTCTTTTTCTTAGGTTTGGATCTGATGATCGGCACAGGAGGTTTTGAAGATGATGTACTTTGACCTACTGACGCGGCCGCTCCGCCAAGGGCCATTCCAGCTCCTTTTCGGAAATCATATTTGGCGAATTCTTCATTCGGACTTGTATTGCCAGGAACAGCAGGATCCATAATAGTTTCCACCCAGTAATTCAGTCCACCGAGCAACACATAATTATTTTCATAGCCAAGCTGGCGTGTGATCATCCAGGCATTATCTGATTTCAAAGTACCATTTGAATAGAATATATTGATCTTGACGTCCTGGTCAAGGTAGGCCTGCCAATCTTCTGAAAGAATATCTGCCAGCGGGATATTCATAGCTCCGGGGAGGTTGAATTTCTCGAATTCATCTGCATTTCTGACATCGATCAATTGAAGGGAAGGATCTTCTTTAATGATCATATCTGCAATTTCATCGGGAGAATAGTATTGTACACCACTGTTGGCCTCCTCCAGGAGCTGTGAAGGAGTTAGTTTGAAGGTATGTGTGGTATTTTCAGGTACGGCTGCAATAATAAGTGCCAGGGGGACTGCGAAAATGGCCAGTAAGATTCTTGGTTTCATATTTGTTTTATTAAGGTAAGTCTAATATACAACAGGTTTTTTAATTTTTTCAAATCTTTCTCCCAGCCAGAAAGCAGCCATGGCCATTCCTACAAAGAGCAGGGCCATAATTCCATCACTGATGCCCAGGAATTCGCTAAGCTTGGGTGCACCCATAAATTTGGCTTTATAAAAGTTTTCCCAGAGGGGATAGGATTCATTGAATATAATTACCCCGATGAAAATGCCCCCTACAAAGAACATGGCATCTATTTTTCCAATGGATGCTGCACATATGCTTGTACCCGGACAAAAACCGCCAATGATGAATCCGGCGCCCATGATGATGCCTCCCACGATGGTGGAGTAAAGATAGGTAGGATTAATATAAATCAGGTCAAGATCGATCCAGCCAAAAAGACTGAAAAACAGCAAACCCAGCATGGCTGTTATACCTGCTGTAAAGAAAACTTTTAGGACAACGGTATCGTATCCATAAAATACACCAACCAGCTTGCGGCTCGAAGAAAATCCTGCCCTTTCCAGGACAAATCCGAATCCGATTCCAATCAGAAAGGCAAAGAACAGGTTTGTGTTCTCTGTGATAATTTCATATGCAATAAGGGGTCCCATGATCTTATATTGTTAAATCCAGTATTTTCTGAAAAAACGGGCCAGTGCGAATCCCGAACCGAATATGGCCATCATTGATAAAATCCCTCCAAGCGACAGTACGGCCATACCGCAAAGAGCACTTCCGCTGGTACATCCCCTTCCGAATTGAGCTCCCAATCCAAACAGGGTACCACCAATAACAGCCAGGATCAGCCTTTTCCGGGAGGTGATTTTTGGGGAATGCTCTGTCTTTAGTTTAAGCCTGCCTGCCAGGGCTCCTGACAGGAAGCCACCCACAATAACACCCAGGATCTGAAAAACAAGCCAGCTGTGCAGTGGATTCCCGGGATGTGTTTCAAGGTATTCCTTATAATAGGCAGCATTCCCGGCATGTCCCGGGGCAATCTTTTGGACCACGGATACGGTTATACTTTTAAAGGCCCCGCTGGCCCCGAGTCCACGGCCAGAGATAAAATAGGCCGCCAGGAGTACCAGTCCCAGGAACACCCCGGCCAGGTATGGATTCATATACCTGCTGGCACGATTTTCTTTCTTCTCTTTTTCCATTCTTT
>DAOUVF010000150.1 GCA_030667765.1 Bacteroides sp. | reverse complement strand
ATACTGATATGGTTACTCGTAGAGTATTATTAAAAAGACTGGCTGGATTGCCCCTTGTGGGTAGTCTGTTTGGCCTGGAAACTTTCGCCGGCAGTCCGGTTTCAGCCTATACGACCCGGCGGGATTATTTTAAGGAGCTGGGTGTACGGACCTTTATAAATGCAGCAGGGACATATACATTCATGACGGGATCTCTCATGCGGCCGGAGGTTATAGAGGCCTATAATTACGCAACAAATGAGTATGTTCTACTCGATGATCTTCAGGACAAAGTCGGGGAAAGGATTGCTTCCCTGTTGGGCTGTGAAGCGGCTACCATATCAGCCGGAGCGTTTTCTGCAATGACATTGGGACTGGCAGGGGTCCTTTCTGGCATGGATGAGGAAAAGGTGATACAGATACCGGACCTGACAGGCATGAAGGATGAGGTGCTCATGCAGAAATCACATCGCATTGGATATGACCATGCCCTGCGAAATTGCGGTGTTAAGATTGTGTTGGCAGAAACCAGAAAGGAACTGGAAAGAGCCATCAATGAAAAAACGGCCATGATGTGGTTTTTTAATGGAAATAATTTTGTAGGAGAGATCAGGGATGATGAGTTTGTTGAAATTGCTCAAAAACATGGCATACCTTCCTTTAATGATTGTGCTGCGGATGTGCCACCTGTAGAAAACTTATGGAAGTATACGGATATGGGATTCGACCTGGTTTGTTTTTCAGGAGGGAAAGGGCTGAGGGGACCCCAGAGTGCCGGATTATTGCTTGGTAAAAAGGAATATATACAGGCCGCCCGGCTTCATGCACCTCCTCGGGGAAACACCGTTGGAAGGGGGATGAAGGTGAATAAGGAAGAAATACTGGGTATGCTGGCAACCGTGGAAGCTTATCTGGCAAATGATCACGAGAAGGAATGGACATTGTGGGAGAACATGATTCAAACCATCCATGATGCAGCAGCTTCAGTACCGGGCGTTATTGCTGAAATCCATGTTCCGAAGGTGGCCAATCATGTGCCTTCGTTAAAAATCTCCATGGACCCCGATAAAGTAAAAATGACACCTGACGAATTGAGACAAAAGCTTCGGGAAGGCCATCCTTCCATTGAAACGGTGGGAGGAAAGGATTCTGTTGGGATTACGCCGTGGATGATGCAACCTGGTCAGGAAAGAATAGTGGCAAGCAGGATCAAAGAAATCCTGGTGGCAGGTTAATATTTTTTTCCTTTATGACACAATCTGCTGTGAAGTCCTCTCAGATCGGGGAACGTTTAATCTCTTTAGACTTTTTCCGGGGACTTACCATGTTTTTATTGGTTTCTGAATTCACGAGCCTTTTTTCACAATTGACGGTACCTGAATTAGAAGGTACCGTTCTTTACGCTATCGGTACACAATTTCATCATCATCCATGGAATGGCTTACGGTTCTGGGACCTGATCCAGCCCTTCTTTATGTTTATTGTGGGTGTAGCCATACCTTATTCCTATGCCAACCGGGTTAAACGGGGCCAGGACCATGCACAAATCCTGAGGCATACAATAAAACGGGCTTTCCTGCTTTTGTTCCTTGGCTGGGCACTTGCTTACCAGGGGCCAGGGGAACATGCCTTTAGATTCCAGAATGTCCTGGCACAGCTTTCCGTAACATACCTGCTGGCTTTTCTGGTCATGAACAAACCGGCAAGGACACAGATCATTTTTTCATTAATTCTGCTGGCAGCCACGGAGATTATTTACCGTTTATTTCCCATAGAGGGCTTTAATCACCCCTTTGTAGCCAATGAAAATTTCGGCACCTGGCTTGATTTGCTGTATGGCGGGGCCAATCTGAACGGCCACTGGGTTTCATTCAATGCAATCCCCACAACGGCCCACACCATCTGGGGCGTGCTGGCAGGGCAACTGCTGATGAGCAAGAGGAGTAATATGCAAAAGCTGAAAATACTTGTCATTGCAGGTCTGACCGGAGTGGTTATTGGATATGCCCTCGATCCTGTCACACCTATTATTAAACGCATTGCTACATCTTCATTTGTTATTGTCAGCGGTGGATGGACGATATTGGCCCTCGCTCTTTCTTTCTGGGTAATCGATATCATGAAGCAGAAGAAATGGTCCTTGTTCCTTGTCATAGTGGGCATGAACCCCTTGTTCATTTATTTGTTTGGTCATGTGGGTGGCTCACAGTTTATTGAGCATGTAATACATCCTTTTTCCATGACTTTGTTTGGCTGGACCGGAGAACTAATGGCAAATATTATAACCAGTGCGATCGTGTTGTATCTGTTATGGTATATCTGTTACTGGCTGTATAAAAAGAAGATATTTATCAGGATTTAAATAAGGCTCGATGATCTCTAAACGGAGGACATGTTTCAGCTCAGGAAAATACTGAAGTAAGAAAATTTTAATAGGTGTGAAAATGGAAAAACATTTCTTAAGATTTATCGTACCTCTCTTTCCGCTAATTATTCTAGCTGGAATAATTGTATCCTGCAATCCGCTATCTGAAAAACCATCAGTCTGGGCAACCTCGGTTGAAGATGTAGATCCGAGCTTTCCCGAGTACGATCCCCTGGTAATAAAACCCGGTCCGGCCCATGGAGATACGGTGGTTACCAATCCACCCGGATTCCACTGGCCTTCGGAAGATGGGAGTGAAGCCTTTATTTTGGAAATTTCCCGGGACATTCATTTTGAAGAAGGCAAGCGATTAGTTGAAAAAGCCATGAGGGAAGGGGCATTGATCCCGGAATTATTATCGGAAGAACCGGTGATATACAATAGAGAAACAACCTGGCTGATAGCCGGATTGCCACTTCCGATGCACCGGCCATCGTTTGTGCTAGGTGCGGGGGACTGGTACTGGCGGTGGAGGACAGTATTGCCGGGAAATAATATTCAGCCGGCCTCTGAAACCAGAAAGTTTACAATATCCCCGGAATTCATGGAATACAAAGTCCCGCCTTTGAAAGATCTGTATTCAAACATACCGGATTCCCATCCCAGGCTATTTATTAATCCTGGACAAATAGATAGTCTGCGGGGACTTCTTCAGACAAGTAAACCACACAGGGATCTTTATGCCCGGATTGCCGGTTTTGCTGATTCACTGCTGCTGGTTCCTTTAAACCAGGAGCCTGAATTTAAACAGGGGGGATATATTCGTCGTGTATGGCGCGGTTATTATGAACTGGCGCGCAAATCCGGGCAGGTACTCGATTTTCTCAGTTTTTGTTACCTGATGACTGAAGAGGAGAAATATGCCGAACGGGCCAAAGAATGGCTGCTAGCTTTTGCCGGATGGGATCTGGAAGGAACCAGTTCCCTGGCTGCTAATGATGAATTGGCTATGCCTATCCTGCTAAATGGAGCCAGGGCTTACGACTGGATCTACGATTATCTCAATGAGGAAGAGCGTGTTGTGATCAGGAATATGCTGGCAGCAAGGGGAGAACAGGTATACAAAATGTGGCGTGATCAGGATTTCCATACTAAACCTTTTGTTAATCATTTGGTCAGGTTAGTTAGTTACATGAGCCAGGTTGGGGTTGTTTTGTATGAGGAAGCCCCGGAGGCTGAAAAGTGGTTGAGCTACCTTATACCAATAGCAATCACCTTTTATCCACCCTGGGGCGGACGTGACGGAGGTTATGCAGAAGGGCCGAGTTACTGGATGATGTATTTCAACTATATGCTCCAATCTGCCCACTGCCTCGAAAGTGCCATGGGACTGGATGTGATGAAGACGGAGTTTTACCGAAATAATGGCTGGTATAAAATTTATGCCTATCCTTATTATACTAAAAAGCGGCCATTCGCCGACACAGGTGTCGGTTCCTACTGGCCGGCCAACAAGATGAACCTTTACCGGCTGGCGACTATTTTTAATAACCCATACTTTCGATGGCGTGCGGAAATGAGTCCCCCACAACAAATGCCTGTAGCAGAAACAAAGATACCCACAGGAATCATGAGCTTTTTCTGGCTCGATGAGACATCGGAAACAGTCACCCCAAAAGCACCGGATGATCTGCCCGGTATGCGGGTTTTCAAAGACATTGGATTGGTGGCTTTTCACGAAGATCTGGGGAACCCGCAGGAGACTTTTTTCCTTCTTAAAAGCTCTCCTTTTGGTGCATGGAGCCATATTTATGCTGACCAAAATGCATTCTACATTCAGGGGTTCGGGGAAGCCCTGGCTGTTCAATCAGGTTACTATTCCAGTTATGGTGGTCCGCACCAACAGGGCTGGACCAGACAGACAAAGGCACATAATACCATACTGGTTGACGGAGAGGGACAGGCAACCGGCAACCGGGAGACATCGCTGGGTGACCGTACTTCCAGGGGAAAGATAATTGCTTTTAAGATGGGTAACGGAGAGCCCGGAAGCGTGGATTATGCTGCAGGCGATGCAACCGAAGCCTATAAAGGCCGTCTGGATAAATTCATCCGTCATGTTTATTACCAGCGGCCTAGGGATTTTCTGCTGATTGACGAACTGGAGGCTCCTGTCCCGGCCCGTTATGACTGGCTGCTTCACTCGCTGGAAAAGATGGAGATTGACAGAAATAAGAACCGGGTGATCATCACAAAAGGAAAAGCCAGGCTGATTGTGGAGTTTCTGTCACCGCAAGAACTTGAATTCTCGCAGACCAATGAATTCTCGCCTCCTCCGCCAGCCCGGTCGTTTGAAGGTTATACATATCCTGATCAATGGCATCTCACAGTCTCTACAAAAAAAAAGAGCAGGGCAGCGACATTCATTGTCCAGATGAAGGTTCGCACGAAGGCGGATTAATAATAGGATAGAAAAAGTCCAATATAAATATTAACAGATGAGAAAGAATAATAAATTCACTACCCGATCAATATTTTTAAGTCTTGCAATCCTCATGTTTCAGGGTCTGGCACAATTCATCCAGGCCCAGGAGCCCGAAGACCCCCTGCTCTGTGTTGGCCACTTTCAAACGGAAGATGAAGCGAAGGCACAACTGAAACGTTTCAGCGAAAGTTATCACAACCTGGAAGAATGGGAAAGACGTGCCGGGATCATTCGTGAGGGCATACTGAAAGGGGCAGAGCTATCACCTTTGCCTGAGCGAGGAAGGATCAATCCCATTTACCGGAATCCAAGAGCCTACGACGGGTACACAGTAGTAAATGTTGCATTTGAGAGTACACCGGGTGTATTTGTAACCGGCAGCCTATACAAACCCGTTGGTATAGAGGGGAAGTCCCCGGCTATACTATGTCCCCACGGACACTGGTCAAAAGACGGGGATTACGGCCGTTATCGCCCGGATATGCAGAAACGCTGTGCAACGCTGGCAAAGATGGGGGCTGTGGTATTATCATATGATATGGTGGGTTATGGTGAGATGCGTGAAGTGGGCTGGATACATCGCCATCCAAAAACCCTTAAGCTGCAGTTGTGGAACAGTATCCGTGCGGTAGATTTTCTGTGTTCCCTGCCTGAAGTTGATGATGACAGGATAGGGGTAACCGGCGCATCTGGCGGAGGTACACAGACTTTCTTACTGGCGGCAGTGGATGACAGGATAACTGTTTCTGTTCCAACAGTTATGGTTTCGGCACATTTTTTTGGTGGTTGCGTGGGTGAAAGCGGTATGCCAATCCATAGAAGTGCAGATCACGAAACCAATAATGTCGAAATTGCCGCAGTGGCGGCTCCCAGGCCACAATTGCTCATATCAGATGGAGGGGATTGGACAAAAAATGGTCCGGAAGTGGAATTCCCATATATTCAAAACGTTTATGAGCTGTACGGGAAATCCAAACTGGTTGAGAATGCACATTTCCCTGATGAGGGCCATGATTATGGCTATTCAAAACGTAAGGTCATGTACCCTTTTATGGCTGCTCATCTGGGACTTGATACCAAGGTGGTTCTCGATGAAAACGGGGAATTTGATGAAACCGGAGTGCACATTGAAGAGCCCTACCAGTTGCATGTTTTTAACAGCACATTTCCTTACCCGCTTACCGCGGTGACATCCAATGATATGGCATGGGATTTTGACATCGCAAGGTCTCCACTGATCTACATCAATAGTTTCATCGAGAACGGATCAACTATGGATTGGGAAAAAGGCAGTGACGGTACCTTTTATATCCATCAGAATTATGATTACCAAAGGAAGGTATTTAACCGCCAGAATAATCATTTTCACTTTTTACTTATTGGACAGACAGGAACTGATGTTCCCATTGTATTTAAGGATTACAGCTCTATATACAATGGAAGAATGAATTATAATACCACAAATATTAATTATTGTGTCGTTTCAAATGACGGGAAAGAGTGGAGGCATGTCCCGGGTGAGTTACTAAACAGCGACAAACGTATGAAAATAATGTTCCATATGGACAGCGATTCACTTTATATTGCCAGTGTGGAGCCTTATCGTTTGAGCGATCTTAATAAATTGTTGTCAAAGATTAAAAATGATGACCGGATCGGTATAGAAACCATTGGCAAATCCGTCGAAGGAAGAGACCTTCACATAAACCGTATTGGAAAGGAAACAGCCCCGCACAGTGTGTTTATCCGGGTGCGCGCACATCCCTGGGAACCGGGTGGCAACTGGGTGTCTGAAGGAATTATTGACAAACTTCTGCAGCGCACGGAGGCAGTTGATGATTATCTGAAGAATTATTGTGTATATATTTTCCCTATGGCAAACATTGATGGTGTGGCACATGGTAAGGCAAGGTTTAACATGAATGGAATGGACCTGAACAGGGGACTTGAAGAACCAGCTGATCCGGTACTATCCCCTGAAGTTTACCATATGGAACAGTGGTTTGAGAAAATGATTGACAAAGGCATGAAACCCGACCTGGGCATTGATTTTCATAATGATGATGGCGGTCCAGTAATTTTTGAACCACCGGCGAATGCTGATTCTCTGGTATATGTGGATCATATGAAAACCCTTGAAAAACTACTTCGAAAAGATACCTGGTTCAGGGAACGTGCAGTTACCAGGAGTCCAGGAGGAGGGATAACCCAGCGGTACGGGATTGAGTGGTTTGTGTATGAACTTAATGCCGGCTGGATAGAAGGATTGCAGAAAATGCGCAGACCCAAGTACGACGACCGGATCTACCATCTGCACGCCGCCGTGTGCAAGGCCCTCGGCCATCCCGCTCGGATGAAGGTCCTGGACCTGCTCCGGGAGGGT
>DAOUVF010000044.1 GCA_030667765.1 Bacteroides sp. | reverse complement strand
CCCAGCAGATCAAGGAAATTGGCTGCTATGATGGGCAGTATCACCATCAGGAATGAAAAACGTGCAGCTTCCTCCCGCTTGTTACCAAGGAACAGTGCTGTGGTGATAGTAGCCCCGGACCGTGAAATACCTGGTAAAACGGCAAATGCCTGGGCAATGCCTATGATAAAGGCATCCAGGTATCCTATCTTCCGAGAACCGCGTCTGATAAAAAAAGATATGGTCAGTAAGGTGGCTGTGATCAGCAGCATGGCTCCTACAAATACAATGTTCCCGGTAAAAAAGGATTCCACTTCACTTTTAAAAAAGACACCGACTACGGCCACAGGTACCATGGAGAGGATGATCTTAAGAAGGTATGAGGATGATTCGTTATACCTGAAGGTAAGGGATTCAGTCAACAGTTTTTTCAGATCATTAAAGAAAACAACAAGGATACTCAGTACGGTTGCTCCGTGCACTACTATTGAGAAAGTCAGGTTATCCCCGGCATCAATTTGCAGTAATGCTTTTCCGATCTCGAGATGTCCGCTGCTGCTTACCGGCAGGAATTCTGTCAGTCCCTGGACAAGACCCAGGATTAGCGCCTCTACCCAATTCATCTAATCCTGTTTCTCTGTTTTTGGTTTCTTCATAATGGCCCAGATCTCGAAGACAAATCCAAAGAGGACCACGATCGGAGCCAGGGTTATTCTTCGAAAGCTGAATATTTCCGGATTAAAAACATTAGGGTCGTCTGATTTCCCACCCATCATCAGGAGAAATCCGATCATGATGATGGCAAAGCCAATGATCAGTAATATGTAATTATCCTTTTGTAAGGGGAAATCAGGCCCCTCTTGTTCGATTTTCTTTTTTGCCATAGCAGGTCAAATATTAATAATAAAGATCGTCGGATTTCATCCGAAGGTATTTATTTATTGCAAAATATGTGGATATCCAGTTTAATACGATACCCAGAAAGATAACGATTATAAATAGTATAGCGAGAATATCGATGTCCCGGAAACTGATCACCTCCATGAATTCCTTTTGTATCAGGTAAATAACACCGATCAGCAGGAGGATGGCAATGACGGAGGCATATATCCCATGTTCCGCACTTTTAAACAGAAAAGGTTTCCGGATAAAAGAATGGGTGGCTCCAACGAGTTGCATGGTATTGATCAGGAATCTCCTGGCATAAACGGAAAGCCGGATGGTATTATTTACAAGTGCGACGGCGATAAAGAACAATAATCCGCTGAATGCAAGGATAATAAGGCTGATCTTCCTGACATTTTCATTGACCAGGTGAATAAGGGATTCGTGATACATGATCTCATCCACCTCCTCGAATCTTTGTAATTCTTTTTCTATGGCATCAATACTGTCGGGATTGGCATAAGCAGCGTAGAATTTTACATCAATGGAAGCCGGCAGTGGATTATATCCGAGGAATTCGATAAAATCCTCACCAAGTTCTTCGGCTGTTTCCCTGGCGGCTTCTTCACGGGTGATGTAGTCAGTGGACTTAACATATTCCTTTGCATCCAGGTTTTTCTGCAGTCTGATGATATCAACCTCCTTGGCTTCATCTTTCAGGATAACTGAAAATCCGATATTTTCCTTTATATGGATAGATAAGCGTTTGGTGTTAAGCAACAACAATCCCACAAGTCCCAGTAAAAAAAGCACAAGGGAGATACTGATGATGGAGGTAGCATATGAACTCCGCAGTTTTCTTTTTGTAATGGTATGTCGCTTTTTTTGCATTATTATTTACAGATAAACAGGTATTAATCAATGATCTCAATCCAGCCGAATGGATCGGGTTGGTCCCCGTACTGGATGGCAGTGAGTTTATTGTAGAGCTTGACTGAAACCGGACCAGGATTCCCGTCCTTACAATACTCATGTGTAGTATTGGTATCCTGATCGACAATTTTTTTAATAGGAGTGATAACGGCGGCCGTACCACATGCACCGACTTCTTCGAATTCTCCCAGCTCGTCTATGGGTACAGGCCGTTTTTCAACTGTCATACCCAGTTCGATCGCAAGTTCCTGCAGGCTCAAATTGGTGATGGAAGGTAGTATTGAATGTGAATCAGGAGTAATGTATTTATTGTCTCTAATGCCAAAGAAATTAGCCGGACCGCATTCATCGATATATCTTTTTTCGAGGGCATCGAGGTAGATTACTGATGCAAAGCCTTGCTCATGTCCTTTTTCCATCGATAACAGGCTTGCAGCATAATTCCCGCCCACTTTAATGTGACCCGTCCCCAGTGGAGCGGCCCGGTCATGATCCCTGCAGATCATCATATCCAACGGCTTGAATCCTTCCTTAAAATAAGGCCCCACAGGTGTAACAAATACCAGGAATAGATATTCATTGGCGGGTTTTACACCCACTTCTGCACCGGTTCCCACAAGCAAAGGACGGATATACAGGGAGGCACCGGTCCCATATGGGGGAATAAAGCGTTTGTTCAACTGGACTGCCTTAACGATCATTGAATGAAATAGTTCTTCCGGGACCACAGCCAGTCTAATTCCTTCAGCACTCCTCTTCATACGCCTGGCATTTTCCTGCCAGCGGAAAATACGGATCTTTCCATCACTGCCCATATAGGCTTTCATCCCCTCAAAGCATTCCTGTCCGTAATGCAGTCCGGTGGCTGCCATGTGGATGGGGATGTACTCAGAGGATGAGATCTCCAGTTCCCCCCACGCCCCGCTACGGAAATAACTTCTTACATTATAATCGGTAGGCATGTAACCGAACGGAAGATTTTCCCAGTCAATCGTTATGGACATATCTGTGATTTTTTTGGGATTAATAAAGGCTGATAAAAGTAGCTATAAAAGAAGAAACAGCCAACATGGCTGAACGATTATTGAATATCATGAAAACTGCCTGATAATTTCGATTTGTTGTTCCGTGGATATTTCACGAAGTTTCCTAGCAGTTTCTGTGTAGAATTCATGATTTTCAAGTAGTTCAACCTGCCTCAGGTTCCAGTCTTTCTTGTTTCTTATTTTTTTATTCAGCAGGTATTCCTGAAATAATCTGTCAGATTGGATGAGGAAATCGGCTCGGCCCAGATGATCGAGATTTGCATCGCAGATAATCTTTTCGAGGAGGCTGGAAGGCCCGGGAGGTAATTTCGTGGCCATGATCAGATCACAGATTGCATCAATCTGCCCTTCTTTAAACCTGTAAAGTGGCAGGATCTCACGGGCATATTCCACGGACCTTATCTCGTGGTTGTCAAAGGTATCAATGTAACCCATATCATGGAGCAGGGCGGCAGATCTTAGCAGAAGGAGATCTTCCTGGCTTACCTCTTCTCCCTGGCCCAGTAATTCCACCTGCTGGTATACATGGCCTGTATGATGAATGTTGTGATAGAGTAACTTATCAGGTAGTTCTTTGCCCATCCTGTCCATGATGTATTCTTCCAGATCCAGTAAGCGCAACAACTGGATCAGCGTCAGGAATTTTGTATTTGGAGTCAAGCCGTCATCCTCGCATAAGTCAGATTTTATTCCGTCAACGAAATACATGGCGATATCACCTTTATACTTAACAGGCATTTTCCCGCGGAATTCACAGTAAAAAAACTCTTTAATAAGTTGATAGGTTGATGCAGAAATATTGATTTTCCCGATTTTTCCGGATGATTCCATCCGGCTTGCCGTATTTACAGTATCGCCCCAGATGTCATAGGAGAATTTTTTCTGTCCGACAACACCCGCTATCACCGAACCGGTGTGGATCCCGATCCTGAGATCCCAGATATCGGTCTTGGTATCCTTCAGGCCTTTCATAAAATGCTGCATTTCCATAGCCGCCAGGATGACCTCGACAGGATTGGTAAGATTCTTTACAGGGATTCCACCGGCCGCCATATAGGCATCACCAATGGTCTTGATCTTTTCAATATTGTATTTCTCTACCACGCTGTCGAAATGGAAATAAAAATGATCGAGTTCATCAATCAGCTTATCGGGATTCATCTGTTCGGCAATTTTTGTAAATCCTTCAATATCAGCAAACAGTACTGTGACCATTTTAAATTTACTGGAGGTGACTTTTCCCGTGGATTTTAATTCATCTGCTGTTTTCTTGGGCAGGATATTGGCCAGCAGATTATCGGTTTTTTCCTTTTCCTTAATCAGTGCTTCAGTCCTTTCCTGTATGATCTCCTCCAGCCGGAAATGTTCCTTGCCATGTTGTATGGACCGCCATTTCTGGTAGGCAATGAAAAATAAGATAAAAAGCAGCAAATAAAACATAATAGCATACCAGGAAATGTAAAATGGTGGTTTGATCCTGAATGAAAAGCTGTCACTTTCAGATATCGAACCGTAGATATCCAGGCTCCTGACCTGTAGATCATATTTTCCCCGGCTTAGTCCCATGAATACAATGCTGGCATTCTCACTCCAATCTGACCAGTTCTGCTGCAGCCCGATTAAACGGTATTGGAACATGGGGCTTGATTCAGTGCTGAAATCTGTCGAAAGAACCAGGAAACGGATCCTGTTACTGGCATATGGAATGGAAACCCTCTTGTCTTCGTGTTGTTCAGTGAATGCCTCAGACTTGATAAAATCATAATTATATGCAGAATCTTCCAGGAAGGTCACATTGATAATATGAGTGTGGAATACCGGCTTAATTGGACTGGCGAATGCAGGATCATAACGGAGAATACCGGACGGAGTGCCTATCCACATGACCAGGCCACTATCGGGATATAAACAGTTTATATGTTGCTTGTACATCCGGCGATATTGTATTCCAGCTATATAAGTCTCATCCCTGCTTTCTTCAGGAAAATAGAGATTGATCCAGTAATCCTGGTTTGCATCCCGGGCCATATGGCTGATCCTGAAGAAGCCATCAATATTGGGAAAGGAAAAGATAGTATCCCTGATAAACTGGTCCTTCTTGTAGTGATACCTGAATAAACCTTCCAATCCTGAAAAGTATATTTGTCCCCCGACCGGGATCAGGTCAACATTAGCGTCTGATTCTCCAAGTATTTTCTTTGTTGAATATTGTAGAAAATTGAGATCCCCGAGACCATCAAAATGCTGACTCGACCGGTATACTTTTTGCTGCCGGGATGAAAGCCAGATACATCCGTCTTCAGATTCCGCGATATCATATATTTCCATCATTACGGTATCCCTGTATATAATACTGTCTCCGCGAAAAATCATAAATTCCTGATCTGATCCTGCCAGCAAAAGACCTGTTCGTACTGAATAATGAATTACGTTGATCCTGGATGTTATAATATTTTCGAGTCCCCGATCAGATAATCTGTAGATTCCACCTGTAGTTAATGTGTACAGTGATTCAGTTGTTCCGATAATTTGCCGGCATTCTCCTTCAAGATCAGGGATTCTGTTGAAATAACTTATACCCGGTATTCCGGAAGTGTCGGTGGCATGAACCAGGTAAAATAATCCATGGTTGGTTGCAGCATATAGGACCCCCTTATGCCTGGTCAGGTCATTGACATTACCTTTGAGTCCATTTCCATCATTAAAGAATGTGAATGCAGAAGGGAATTCGATGCGGCTGAGAGATTGGGGGTGAACCACCCATAGATGATCCATGGCATCAATAAACAAACTGACAACATGGTTACTCGACAATCCATCTTTATTGGTGATATGTTTAATGATCCTGCCACTATGATCAGTTATGATCACTCCTCCCTTTCTGGTTCCCCAGGCTAGATGTCCGGTGGAAAGCCCGATGAGACAGGAATATTTTCCGGATGCCAGGAGTGAGTCCAGGTGGCTGAAACCTGCAGTGATTCCCTGATTATCGGAGAAACGAGCCTGACCATTACGACCATCTACCATGATACGGGTCCCATTGAAGGTTAACAGATCTGAAACATGTTCGATGGGCAAATCGCTTACTTCATTCAGAACTGACAACTGTCCATCTTCATAGTGATATATTCCTTCATGCTTACCATACACCAGTATCCCTGATTCTGATTGAAAGATTTCATCCGCCCGAAATGGCAGATCTATTTTTACGGGCAGATCTCCTTCCCAGGTGAATATTCCTTTCCGTGTGAGTACATATAATGTACCCTCAGATCCCAGGACCCCGAGGATTGAATCACCTTTTTCAAAAAGTGTATATCCGTCAAGGTTGATCCCGTCAAACTCGCTTGTTCCATCGGGGGTTTTGACCACGTAGCCAAACTTGTTTTTGGTAAAGCCAAAAATGCCCTGACTGCTCCTTGATAATATAAAATCCCCGGGGATATCCAGGTCATTCCAGAATGTACCATCAAAACGGAGAATGCCATTTTGTGATCCTAAATATAAAAATCCATTGTCATCCTGGGTAACCGAATTATAATGATTTACGTATGAGTATTGACCAGGATGGTAGGTTTGTATATTAGCCTGCCCAAGTTCTTGAAAATGAGTGGCAGATATTTTAATG
The DNA here is from genome assembly GCA_030667765.1 of Bacteroides sp. Classification (GTDB taxonomy): domain Bacteria; phylum Bacteroidota; class Bacteroidia; order Bacteroidales; family SM23-62; genus SM23-62. Next base: position 5,598 of record DAOUVF010000044.1, on the reverse strand, counting down.
CCTGGATTGAGGCCAAGGATGATAGCTAAAAATATGAAATTAAATCTTCTCGAAGTGTGAAGAAAATTCATAACTTGTGTTTCTGTCCATCAAATTTATGAAATGGATATGAATATTTAACGTTCTAAATATACAGCAAGCAAAATTTAATTTTAATAGAAAACTAATTATATGGAATATCAAGCTAAAAAGAAACCCATACTGATTACTTGGGATTTTACCGAGAAGTCAGAATTTGCATTGCAGCATGGGGTCAATTTATGTAAAGAATTGCAAACCAAAATGGTAATGCTTCATATTGCAAAAACTGACAAAGAGGCAAGGGCTGCAAAGAAGAAAATGGATATTTTAGCCGCTGCCACACAGAACAAGAATGGAGTTGTTACCAGTGCGATAGCCCCTGTTGGTAACATTTTCACAACGATCGCGGATATAGCAGAAGAGATTCATGCAGAAATGGTTATCATGGGAACCCATGGAATGAAAGGCATGCAGAAACTGATGGGCAGCTGGGCACTCAAAGTGATCACCGGATCAAAAGTTCCTTTCATTGTTGTTCAGGCTCCTCCGGTGTCGCATGGATTTAAGAAAATTGTCTTTCCATTGGATTTCAGAAGTGAGAATAAAGAAAAGATCCAATGGATATATTATATAGGAAGATTGTACAACTCCATGTTCTACATCATCAAAGAGAGGGTTACCGATCGCAAGTTTAAGAAAGGCATTCATTCGAATCTCCTCTATACCGAGAAATTCCTAAGAAGCAATAACATCGTTTATGAGATCCATTCCTCTTTGGGCAAAAAGGATTTCACTACGGAAACCCTTGAATTTGCTGATCAGATTGAGGCCGACCTTTTGCTTGTCATGACTACCAGGAATATAGGCATTGCAGACTATGTTCTGGGCGCCAATGAGCAAAGGATCATTGCCAATCGCTCCGGAATACCTGTAATGTGTATCACTCCTCGCCCGGTAAAAATGAGTGGTGGTTTCAGTGCTTCTGGCGGATAGGATATATAATCGTATTATTCAAGGATGCAGGAACTTGTTTTTGCGACACATAATGAACACAAGGCCCGTGAAATTCAGGCCATTCTATCTCACGAATACCGCATACTCAGTCTCGATGATGTAAAATATCAGGACCCTGTCCCCGAGAATGAGAACAGCCTGGAAGGAAACGCTTCTCAGAAAGCATGGTTTATTCATCACAGGTTAGGGAAAGATTGCTTTGCCGATGATTCAGGATTAGAAGTGGATTGTCTGAACGGGGCCCCCGGTGTATATTCTGCCAGGTATGCTGATCTGACAGATGAAAGAAAAGCCGATGAACCTGCATCAGTGGCGAACATCAGGAAGTTACTGGCTCAGATGCATGGAGAAACAAATCGAAATGCACGGTTCAGGACAATCATCGCACTAATTCTTGATGGGAAAGAGTATATTTTTGAAGGCATGGTTGAAGGCGAAATCCTGGAGGGGAGAAAAGGATCGGGTGGATTTGGTTATGATCCGGTTTTCCTTCCATCAGGCTACACTGACACATTTGCAGAAATGTCGCTGGAGGAAAAAAACATCATCAGCCACAGGGCACTCGCAGTGTTAAAACTAGTGACATTTCTGAAGAAATACAGGCCAGAATAAAATATCTTTCGGTTTTATCCGTACTAAATCCATTAATCAATGTTTGTTTTTCATCATCCGGATATGTTCAGGTCAATCAGGTTAAGTATAATGCTGGTAATGGGGCTGGTAACCAACGCTTTATATGCCCAGCTGGCCATAGGTGATTGGGAAACACATCTTTCTTATAATGAAGCGAGACAGGTTGCTGATGGTATTGACAGGATATACTGTGGCACAAAAAACGGATTGTTTTATTATCACAGAAAAGACAATACCATTCAAATCATAACAAGGGTTGAAGGCCTTTCAGACCTTGAGATCAATACAATCAATTTTTCACGGGATCAAAACACTCTGCTGATCGGCTATGCGAATGCCAATATTGATATTATAGAAGGGACGGACATTCATAACATACCGGATATTAAACGGGAACAGATAACAGGGAACAAGACCATCCACAACATCCTTTTCATCAATGAATATGCATACCTTTCCTGTGGTTTTGGCATAGTGGTGATCAATCTTCCCAAAAAGGAAATCAAGGATACCTATTATATTGGGGAAAACGGAGGCTTGATCAATGTATATGACATGGCCTTCGACGGCATCTGGTTATATGCAGGTACGGAAAATGGAATTTACCGGGCAGATATCAACAATCCCAACCTGATCGATTTTAATAATTGGTCGAGGATTACGGATATTCCAAATGCAGATGGCAAATTCACCTCTGTTTGCTGGTTCGAGGATAAACTTTATGCCAATTTCAGGCCTGAAACTGGATCGGTTGACAATTTATATTATTATGAGAATGGTTTCTGGCAACAATTCCAGGCCATAGAGAGCAGCACCTACTATCATGTGGGCAAAAGTCATGACCGTTTGCTGGTTGTATCCAACAAATATGTTGGTGTCTATGATGCGGACAATCAAAAGATACGGCACCTGTTTGCGAACCGTCCCAGACATGCCGTTCTGGATGATGACAATATCCTCTGGGCGGCTGACGGACTGGAAGGAATGCATATCAGTCCGAATGAATGGACCAGGGAAACAGTTATGCCCAACGGTCCGCTGAGCAAGAATGCCGTATCCATAGGCATTGTGGACGATATCGTCTACACTGTGGCGGGGAGCGTAACCAGCGGGTGGAACAATACATGGAATCATGCCCAACTTAATACCCTGCAGGGGAGTCTCTGGACCGGGACCAGCACAGTGGATTACCGGGACCTGATTAACCTTGCAATCGATCCGGCGAATAAGCACCATGTTTTTGCTGCCTCCTGGGGATATGGATTGCTGGAATACAGGAACGGTGAGTTGGTTGAAGCTTATGATGAAACAAACAGTACACTTCAGTCTTTCATCCAAAATGAAAATTATTACCGCCTCGGGGGTGTTGTGTTCGACGGGGCAGGGAACCTGTGGGTTACCAATTCAAATGTACCCGAACCCATTTCAGTCAGGAAGCCTGATGGCGAATGGGAAAGTTACGACCTTAACGGAAAACTCAAGGTGAATGCTCTAAGCCGGATCATCAACACCCAATATAACCATCACTGGGTACTGTGTGCACAGGGAAGAGGATTGTTTGCCTTTAATATGAACGGTACCCTGGAGAATGAATCAGATGACAGTTATAAAAAATTTGATGTGGTCGATGCCAATAACAAGGTCATTAGCAATAGTGTTTTTTCTTTTGCAGAAGACCATGACGGGAATATCTGGGTAGGAACTGATAAGGGTGTGGTAGTGTATTACAGTCCCACCCGGGTTTTCGGTGAGGATCTTTTCTACGGACAGCAGATCATCGTACCCCGTGATGACGGTACTGGTCTTGCCGATATTTTGCTGGGAACAGAAAAGGTGACCGCAATTGCTGTTGACGGTGCCAACAGAAAATGGGTGGGTACGGCAAAGGCGGGCGTATTTCTCTTTTCTGATGATGGACTTGAAAGCATTCATCATTTCACCACGGATAACAGTCCCCTGCTATCCGACAACATCCTGGAAATTGCCATTGATGGTAAGAATGGCACAGTTTATTTTGGCACAGAAAAAGGATTGATCTCGTATAAAAGCACCGCCATTGATGGCAAGGACAATTTCGGCAATGTCTATGCTTATCCCAATCCTGTCAGGGAGGATTACCAGGGGGAAATTGTGGTCACCGGCCTGGTCGGAAATGTGAATGTCAAGATCACCGATATCAATGGGAATATCGTATTTGAGACCACGGCACTGGGTGGACAGGCAATTTGGGATGGCCGTACTTTTTCAGGGAACCGTGTTCGCACCGGGGTTTATCTGATCTTCTGCACCAATGAGGATGGTTCACAGACCCATATTACCAAACTGCTGGTGATAAACTGATCTTTATGCTACATACCTTAAGAGGCGTAGTTCTGCATCATATCAGGTACAAAGAAAGCAGCGCCATTGTATACATCTATACTGACCTGTTCGGAAGACAGGCTTACCTGGCGAACAGTACCAAAGGGAAGAAAGCGAAATTCCGGACCAATCTTCTGCAACCTCTTTCGATGCTTGAAATTGAAGCCTACCATAGGGAAAGACGTGAGCTCCAACGGCTGAAAGAGATAAGAAACTATATTCCCTACCAAAGTATTCCTGTTGATCCGTATAAGAGCGGCCAGGCCATGTTCCTTGCGGAAATCCTGTACAAGGTATTGCGTGAAGAAGATCCAAATCCGGATTTGTATGACTTCCTGGAGCATAGCCTGCAATTCCTGGATGTAGCGGAGCAGCATACTGTTAATTTCCATCTATTATTCCTCGTTCAGCTTACCAGGTATCTGGGATTTTATCCTGACAACCAGTATGGGGAGTGCAGCTACCTGTTCGATATGAGAAACGGGCAGTTTAAGGAGGCAATAAGCCTGCACCCGGATTTCTTTGACGAATCGTCTTCAGCAGTGCTTAACGTATTGATGGATACGAAATTCGAAAATCTTAAGGACATGAAAATAAACCATGAAGAAAGGGTAAGGTTCCTGGATTTTCTGATGGATTTCTACAGCCTGCATGTAAGCGGTTTTGGTAAGGTTAGGTCCCTCGCCGTACTGAATGAGATATTCCGCTTGTAAGACTCTTTTACCGGGAAATTGATATTTCTCCTGAAAACACTAAACTTTTTGCGATCCCCTACGTAGAAATCCTTGATTTTTAGTTGGTAAGGACAGGGAAAAACGTGTTGGACAGGATTTCAAATTTAAGGGTAGAAAAACTTATCGCCAGGTGCAACCTCCATGGAAGAAATCTGGTCGTAATATATACATGTAGATTATCACGGTCAGATTGCCTTCAGTAGCGGCATTTCAGGCCCATTTTATATTTTAGAATTTCCGTCGATCTTAAAAAAAAAAGATACAAGATCGAATGGAAATTTTATTGTTTATAACCAAATGAAAACAACCAAGCTGTACCGAACTGAATGACTTTCGTCCAAGATAAAATATTGAAAGACTTTAAATTGCTTTTCCTTAGGAGAATACTCTTATTACTCCTTGTTCTTTCAATGCCATTTTATGTCGCAGCCCAGACAATCATCTGGCAGGAAATTTTCAGTGGAGATGTTTCTGCAGGAGCCACAAGTGATGCAGGAGCCACAGCGTGGAGTACTTATCCGACCAGTCAGCCATTAAAGGGAACCGGGTCATTTGATGTTCAGAACAGCCGTTTTGAAGGATTTGATCTTTTGGTGAATGACGGTGGAGCAAACTATATGGTTTGGGAATCCGAAGCAATCTCTATTGCAGCCTATGACCCCATAGATATAAGTTTTGATGTCATTGTGACTCTTACAGGTTTTGAGCCTGATCAGGATACAATCCGGGCTACCTACGAGATTGATGGCGGAACCGAGGTTGAATTCTACATGGAAGCCGGTACCCCAACCGCAGGTACCAAATCCGTTGGTGGCCTCACAGGGAACACTGTAAT
>DAOUVF010000371.1 GCA_030667765.1 Bacteroides sp. | reverse complement strand
GGTATGGAGGAATGAGGAATTCAGGTATTATGTAGGTATCCTGGTGGGTTTTACACTACTCCTGAGCGTGATCCTTTTCTTTACCTCAAAGTACCCGGTGGAAGAATCCTTCCGCCTGGCTATATTCCAGGTGATATCCATCGTGACAACCACAGGATTTGTGACTTATGATTACCTCACATGGTTACCTCTTGTAGGGATCATTATATTCATGATGATGTTTTTCGGCGGTTCGGCAGGTTCAACGGGTGGCGGGATCAAGATACTCAGGATCGTATTATTGATGAAGAATTCGGCCATGGAACTCAAAAGGCTTATCCATCCGCAGGCGGTGATACCGGTACGGTTCAATAAACATGCTGTGGCACCGGATGTTCTGAACAACGTATTTGCGTTTATTTCCTTTTATATCATTACCCTGGTCATAGGGGTTATCGTAATGGCTGCCATGGGATATGACCTTGGGACATCCTTCGGTTCTGTGGCGGCAACACTCGGTAATATCGGTCCGGGTATAGGCCTCGTCGGTCCCATTGAAAACTATGCCCACATTCCCGGCTTTGGCAAGTGGTTCCTGAGCTTCCTCATGCTTATCGGAAGGCTCGAGCTCTTCACCGTTCTCATCCTCTTCTCCCCGGGTTTCTGGAAGAAGTGATTGGTTGAGAATTAATCGACCGGCCCGATTCCCAGCCTTACCACCACCGGTTCATGGTTTGTGCAGTCTATCACTGTGGAGGGTTCATTTTTTCCATAACCTCCGTCAATTACGGCATCGACCAGGTCCTTGAATTTGTCCCAGATCAACTCGGGATCCGTGGTATACTCGATCAACTCATCTTCATCATGGATGGAGGTGGTCATAATGGGATGGCCCAGTTCCCTGACAATTTCCAGGGGGATATTGTTGTCGGGTATACGTACCCCGATGGTCTTTTTCCTGCTGCGGAAGATACGTGGGATATTATTCCGTGCGGGCAAAATGAAGGTATATGGCCCCGGCAGGTAAGCTTTCATCATTTTGAAGACGGGATTGCTCACCAGCTTTGTATAATCCGACAGCTGGCTGAGATCCGAGAAGATGAAGGAGAAATCTGCCTGGTTCACCCGGATCCCCTTCAGCCTCGCAATTTTGTCCACCGCCCTGGTTTTATAAATATCACACCCAAGCGCATAGACTGTATCTGTAGGGTAAACCAGTACGCCTCCATCCTGAAGCACCTCACATGCTTTCAGGATCTGCCGCTGGCTGGGATTCTCAGGATGTACCTTAAGCAACATGTTCTTTTCCGCTTGATCGCTGCTAATATATACTAAATTATATAAATGGGACTTCCTCCTCATCTTCGTCATCCTCTTCGGGCCATTCTTTTTTGGTTGACGGCGGACCGTAATTCCGGTAGAACAGGGCTATGCCGAGTCCCGATAATCCGCCTACCAGGTGGGATTCCCAGGAGATCCTCAGGTCATAGGGAAGGATGCCCCATATAAGGCTGCCATACATGAATACTACGATCAGGGAGATGGCCAGCAGGTGGATGTTGTTGCGGATGACGCCACTGAAAAACACGAAAGATGCAAAACCATAGACCAGGCCGCTGGCGCCGATATGGTAAGCAGGCCGGGCGGTAAGCCAGACAATTAGCCCGGAGATAAACCAGATCAGGAAAAATACCCGGTAGGCGACCGGGCGGTAGAAATAGAAAATGGCGATGCTCAGGCAGTAGAGGGGTACCGAATTATCAAACAGGTGTTTAAAACCGGCGTGGATCAGCGGGGCGAACAGGATGCCTTTTAATCCACTGGCCTCTAAAGGGAACAGCCCCAGATGAGTAAAACTCATTTCCAGGGCTGCTTCCGATATCTTGATCACCCAGATCAGAACGAGGAAAAAGGTCGGGAATACCAGGCTGTGTATAAATTTCTTCTTCTCCTCCATGAACCATTATCCCTTGTCGGGGCGCAGGCTGCGTACCTGGGCGCCGGCCTGCCACATTTCTGATTCCCTGAGCTCTTTCAGTTCGGCAGAGAGCAGTTCCTTGTAGTCCGGGCGCCCGGTTTTATCCAGCACAACCTTGGTCTCTTCCCCGGTTTTGACCCTTTCATACAATTCCTTGAATACGGGCAGGGTGGCCTCCCTGAATTTGGGCAGCCAGTCCAGTGCTCCCCGCTGGGCAGTAGCGCTGCAATTGGCATACATCCAGTCCATCCCGTTCTCATCCACCAGCCTGATGAGGCTCTGGGTGAGTTCCTCAACGGTTTCGTTGAAGGCTTCTGAGGGACTGTGGCCATTTTCCCTGAGTACCTGGTACTGGGCTTCCATTATACCGGCCAGGGCTCCCATCAAAACACCACGTTCGCCTGTCAGGTCACTGTATACCTCATCCTTGAAAGTAGTAGGGAAGAGGTAGCCTGAGCCTATCCCTATGCCCAGGGCAAGGGCTCTTTCTTCGGCCTTCCCGGTATAGTCCTGAAAAACCGCATAGCTGGAGTTGATGCCTGTACCTGCCAGGAAATTCCGCCTTACACTGGTGCCGGACCCTTTCGGGGCGACCAGGATAACATCCACATTATCAGGAGGTATCACATCCGTCTGCTCCTTGTAGGTAATGGAGAATCCATGGGAGAAATACAAAGCATCCCCTTCCTTCAGGCAGGGCTTTAAGCTGGGCCATACCGTTCGCTGGGCTGCATCCGATATCAGGTACTGGATGACAGTGGCTTTCTCAGCAGCTTCTGTAATGGGGAACAGGGTTTCTCCCGGAACCCAGCCATCCTTTACAGCCTTGTCCCAGTCATCCTTGAAATCGGGTTCCTGCCCGATGATCACGGAGATCCCGTTGTCTTTAAGATTCATTGCCTGGGCAGGTCCCTGTACACCATAGCCTATGATAGCGATAATTTCATCTTTAAGCACTTCCTGTGCCTTTGAAAGCGGGAATTCTTCCCTGGTGATGACGTTTTCTTCAACGCCTCCAAAATTTAATTTTGCCATTTTTATTATTTGTAATTTAAGTTCTTACTTTTAGTTTTTCTGTGTCAAGCTTGACCAGGTATTCAGACAGCCTTTCCTTTTTAGCTTTGGTGATGGCAATCCGGCCGGACCGGGTAAATTGCAGTACGCCAAATTTTTTCATTTCATCGAATAGCTGCTGGGTCTCCTCCTTATGACCGGTTTTCTGGATCACAGTGTAATCGCTGGTGACTTCAAGTATCCTGGCATTATATCTTCTGACCAAGCCTTCAATTTCCGAACTCCGGGTCAGGGCTTCTGTGGGGACTTTATACAGGGCGATCTCCTGGTAGATGATCTCTTCCTTGCAGAGGTAATATGCCCTCAGCACATCCACGACCTTTTCGATCTGTTTCACGACTTTTTCAATCAGCTCCTGGTTGGTCCTGATAACAATGGTGAACTTAAAGATCCCATGGATGGCAGACTCTGATACTGCCAGGCTTTCTATGTTCAGATGCCGGCGTGTGAAAATGATCGTGATCCTGTTCAGCAATCCTATGCTGTTTTCAGAAAAAGCTGTTATGGTGAATTCCTTATTTTCCATTTTTATAAATTTTTGTAAATTTTCTTATTCAAGGCGGATATCTGAGACGGATGCTCCTGCAGTTACCATGGGAATTACATTGTCTTCTTTGTCCACGCTTAATT
>DAOUVF010000091.1 GCA_030667765.1 Bacteroides sp. | reverse complement strand
TTTGGGTATGTATAAAGGATTTCGTTCATTAAACTTCCTGAGGTACAAGAATTTCAATTGCCGCCTTTTCTTTTTACTCAGCTGGGCAAACTCATCATGCAGTTCCGTGTCTTTCATTAACAGCATTTCTAGGGCCTCTACATCATAATCAAATACCTTCCCTCCGTCAAAATCATAAAGGTATTGTCTCATTTCGGAGGAAGCATAATTCTGAGGATACCTGCCATAACGATAATAATAATCGTAAGGATTGTAATAATAGGGGTCATAATTTCTTGAGTCATAGGTAGTAACCGTTGCAACAAAATGGCAGATCCTCCCCACTATGGTGATCCTGTGATATTTTTCATCAATGGCCACATACAGGATCCCGTTCCTGCTGAATCCCCATACATGCTTTGATTTCACTTCCTGCTTCATACCGAGATGGTCATAGAACAGCAGATTCTTATTTTCAAGTACTTTAGTGTAATACTCCCTGTCATCATAATCCACATTGGTAATTAACCTGGATTTGGGAATGGGAGTATTCTTCCTTACCTGCATATTATTGAGGAATATGCCTTCCCGGAATTTAAACTCCGGTGTATATCTGATCATGTTCAGGGTATCCTGCTGCTGTTGAGAGAATATGCCCGCAGGCATGAACCAGATGACAAATACTGCCAGTACACCCCCCCGGAGCCTGTATTTCATCTTATCCATATTCATAAAAAGTTCTTTTAGTGAATCATATCAGCACACACAAACAACGTACCAACTTCCCGGGTATTATCTGATATGACAAGAATCATATATGGCTTTTCGTGCAGATTGTTTTTTTACGTATATTTATGAACAAATCTGTTTATCAGCCACCTGCAAATTTACGCATAATAAATCCACGAATTGATGCTTACTCAAGAGAAAATACTTAAATTTTTCTCTTTCGGATTAAACGAAAAAACAGAGTCTCAGATACAGACCCGCATACTGCTAACTAACATATTCAGTTCTCTGGGTATCGTTTTCTTTGTCGGATTTGCAGTCACGGCGCTTTTTCACCAGCTTTACTGGCTCTCCCTCATCCTTTTTACAGCCGGACTGCTCACCTTATTCAATACCATTTTCCTTGTCAGGACGCAACGGATCCATTATGCAGTCGGATTTTTACTTGGACTGATGGCCGTTTTACTCCTGGTCATTCTCATACACGGAGGAACCAATGGTACAGGACATTTATGGGGATTGACCTTCCCGGTGATTGCATTGATCCTGCTTGGCATTAAAAGGGGTAGCATAGCCTCGCTGGTTTACATGGTCTTATCAGCAGTTGTACTTTTTGGCAAGTTCCCGTTTGTACAAGTTGATTATGAATTCACATTCAGTACGAGGTATATATTTACCTACCTTGGTTTTTACATACTGATATATGTTTTTGAATACCTGCGTGTGTATAATATCCAGAAACTGGACAAAGCACTTGAGGAAGCCAATTTTGAGTCCCGAACCAGAGATGAATTCATATCAAAACTGTCTCACCAGTTAAGGACATCCCTGAACAACATCACCCTGGTCAGCAACCTGGTCAGCAAATCCGAACTGACCGACGAACAAGGCGATCTTATTAATACCATTCTGGCATCAACCAATAACCTGGTAGAGGCTATCAATAATATCGTTAAAGTTTCCAATATAGATCTTCAAAGTGTAAGGGAGGCCAGCATCTCCTTTGATCTTGCATCTGCCGTTGAGAACATCCTGCAGCTGTTTTCTGCCTCGGAATACGAGGGATTGAATGTTACACTGGAACCCGATGCCACCCTTTCCAACCAGGTCATCGGTGATCCAATCAGGATAAAGCAATTATTCCTGAACCTTGTCGAAAACATCCTTAAACTGGGTCAGGCCAATCATCAGATGAACATTCATATCAAGATCCTCAACTACCGGGAAACAGATGCAAAGCTTACGCTCAGATTCAAAATAATGGCCTGTTTGGCCCCGAAACCAGCAGGGAAGACAAGGGAAGCCAGAACCAGTGTTAAGTGCAAACTACCGGTACCATTAGAGGAACTGGATTTGAGCATACCTGAAAAGTTTGTGGATATTCTGGGGGGAGTGCTTGTTACAGAAATCTGTGAGGATCATACCCTGTTTAACTTTGACCTGGAATTCGAAAAGAGCAATAAGAAACTCAAAAAGGGAGCTAAAGGATCGCACTTTGGTGTGGAAGATATCAGGACAATCAGGAAGGTGGAATTGAAAGATGCAAATATCCTGCTTGTTGAAGATAATCTGATCAACCAGCGGATTGTTGTATTAAGCCTTGAACCCCTTATCAAGAACATCGATCTTGCCCTGAACGGCAAGGAAGCCCTGGACAAATTCGGGACAACAAATTATGACCTTATTTTAATGGATATTCAGATGCCGGTCATGGATGGATTCCTTGCCACGAAGAAAGTCAGGGAGATAGAGACCAGCTCAAACTCATATACACCCATCATTGCCATCACTGCCAATGCAATGGCAGGGGACCGTGAAGCCTGTCTCGCGGTTGGAATGGATGATTATATTAGCAAACCTTTCCAGGTTGATGTGCTGGTGGAAAAGATGAAGACGCTCCTGGCCAAATCTGTGGACGTCTAGCCAGCATTGATCAGCGTACTTCCGGCCTGATCCCTATGACAAGGATATCATCCACCTGGTCCATGCCACCCTTCCACTCCTCAACGCTGGCATCAAGTATGGAACGTTGTTTCTCCATCGGCAGTTTATGAATGGTCAGCAGGAGATGTCTGAACCTGCGGTATTTGAATTTCTTGCCATCAGGTCCGCCAAACTGGTCTGCATATCCATCTGAGAAAATATAGATTACATCATTTTTCTGAAGGTAGATCTTGTGGCTTTTAAATAATTTCCGTTCAGTAGAAAAATGAATATCGGCACCCACGGAGAACCGGTCTGCCTTAACCTCTATAATGGTTTCATTACGAACAAGATACAATGGATTAAATGCGCCGGAATAATCCAGGGATTTTTCTTTCATATCAAAGATACATAGTGAAAGATCCATTCCGTCATTCAGGTAAACCTGTTCTCCATCTGAGAAGATCTCTGAGAAATTCTCGTTCAGTGTATCCAGGATCATGGCCGGGTTGCTGCCCTGTTTACTGGCCGTAATTTTTCTGAATAATTCAAACCCTATGATGGAGACAAACGCGCCAGGTACACCGTGCCCTGTACAATCTACTGCTGCAACATAGATCTTGTTGCCATGTTGGTTTATCCAGTAGAAATCCCCGCTGACAATATCCTTTGGTTTGAACAGCACAAAGGAATCAGGCAAAATAGCCCGGAAACTATCAGAAGATGGCAACAGGGCGATCTGAATCCGTTTGGCATAGAGGATGCTGTCAGTAATATTTTTATTCTTCATGACCAGTTCTTCTCTTTGCCTTGAAATCTCCTTTGCAGATATTTCTTTCTCCCGAAGAATCCGGTTGGTCCTTCTCAGGCTGCTTGTCCTGATCCGTATAGCCAGCATAATAAGAAGAATACCCAATACAACATATATAATGATGGCCAGGGTTTTACTCCAGAAGGGGTATGGGATAACAATTTCGATCTGGATCTCGTCATCCGAATAGAGCAGGTCATTATTTGATCCTTTTATAGCTAGGGTGTATGTACCCGGACTTTGATTGAACATGGTATGATAATGCTGCTCCCCGATGTGGATCCAGAGACCGTCCTGGTCTTTCCTGACCAGTTTATACATATACTGGTTCCTCTCAGGCGCTGTGAATTCCAGTGCTGAGAACTGTATGGTAATAATTTGTACGCCATGTGAAACAATGACGGTAGATACCCGATCGAGGAAAATTGGCAAAGAGTTGCCTCCCTGTTCACGTCTCTTTACGTACTGTGTGAATGACAACCGTGGTTTATGTGAATTGTAAAGAATGGAATCCGGGTGAAAGATATTCAGTCCTGATATTCCGCCAAAATACAACCTTCCCTCCTTATCCCGGTAACAGGAACCAGGCAGGTATTCGTAGTTTTGTAATCCGTCTGATGAGCCATACTGTATGAAGGACTCCACTTCAGGATCATATCTGGACAAACCACGGTCGGAGCTCAACCACAGATTCCCGTTTCCGTCTTCCTGTATCCCGTAAATCCTGAGTTCAGCCAGCTCAACCGGGTCAGAGAAATAGATAAAGGAATTACTTTCAGGATCATACCTGTTTAAGCCTGAGGCGGTACCTACCCAGAGCTGTTTCTCTGAATCAAGCAGCAGTGAAAGTACGGTATTATTATTGATATTGGAAGACTGGTTCAAAATGCCTGCCTGGAAAACCTCATCCCGTTCCTCCTGGGGAAGGTATTTTATCAGGCCAACTGAAGATCCAACCCATATCCAGCCCCGGTGATCCTCCAACACACAATAAACATCCTGCAGGGCCAGCATTTCAGCACCATTATAAATCGTGTGGCGGCTTCTTATCTGTCCCTCTTCCGGATCATATTTATGCAGGCCGTTGGAAGCAGCAAACCAAATATTTCCGTTTGAGTCCTCGAAGATATCATTTACCTGCTGCCCGTTAAAGTGTCCGCAGGATACACGAGGCTCCCGGTCACAAAAACGGTAAAACTGGTTTGACCCGGCCTTCATTACATTCACCCCGTCCCCAGTACCTACCCAGAGATTTCCTGATTTATCCCTGTAAATCTTATTAATTTGATCGTGTATAAGCCGCCTGCCTGGTCCGGCATTTCTAGCATACCTTCTAACCTCACCACTTTCCTTACTGACATGGTTCAGTCCCCTGCCACTGGTACCCAGCCAAAGATCACCATTTTCTTCCTGGTAAATACTGGATATCATATAGGAAGATAATCCACTTATAAGGGGATTACGCTGATTGATGACCTGGAACTTACGCTGTTTCTGATCGATTTTTACCAATCCTCCATAAGTCCCCAGCCATAGTATCTCAGAAGCATCTTCAAAAATGGTGTAAATACTAGTAAAGGGAGTATGCAGTTCATCCCGGTTAAATGAACTATAAATCCTGGCATCTGAAAGATCGGGCTGAATCATTATCAAGGCCTGGTCTGTCCCCGCCAGCAGGGTACCACTACTGTTGCCAGACAGAGAATTTACAGCTATCCCTTCCAGATCGGGAATGGAATCACCCACATCTATGAATACACTGTCCCGGCGGTTATAAAGGTAAAGCCCATCCGCTGTTCCAATCCAGATCTGATCCTTCTGATCAATGTACAGGACCCTGACATTATCACTTTTCAATCCGATGTTGTTGGAAACTGAATAACGGATTATGCTTTGTGATTTTTTGTCAAAGACCTGGAGTCCGTCCTTGGTCCCTATCCAGATCTGTCCGTCACGGTCTTCTACCATGGAAGAAGCAGCTGGATTACCGCCAGGATTTTGTTCATCAAAATAAAGTGTAAATGGGGTAAACTGGCTGGTTTCAGGATCAAACATTTCGAGTCTTCGCCCTGTCCTGATCCAGACATGGCCTTCATCGTCCTCCAGCACAGCATAGATGGCTGGTTTCTCATAGGTGGCTGAATCCCTGTTCCCTGGTATCATGTATGACCACATATAACCACCCAGCCTGTCGAGTCTGTTCAGTCCATAATCCGTACCAACCCATAAAATTCTGTCCCTGCCTTCAGCCAGGCAGCGGATGGTATTGTTAGAAAGGGAGACAGTACCAGGCTGGTACCGGAAGTGATCGAAAGAATAGCCATCGTACTTATTTAACCCATCCTGGGTCCCAATCCACAAAAAGCCAAGGGAATCCTGTAGGATCGTATGGACCCTGGACTGGCTTAAACCGGTATGTGCAGTGAACAAATTTCCATATAACTCTGCAGTCTGGGCCGCCGAGTTGAAAGTTGTCATCAAGCCACAGATGAGAAGGCAGACGGCAAATCGTATATTACGGAATCTGTGCATACAGGGTAGCTAAAATAACATTTATTACCCTCTTTAGCAATGCCCCCAGATGATCAAGCGCTTTGGCCTGCCTTTTGAACGATGTCCTCCAACATTTGGGTGGTAAGGGATTTGGGCCTTTCCAGTGGATATAACAGGGCCCTGTCCCATATGATATTGGCAGTGATCCCAAGGGTCCTGCCGATGCCGAACAATACTGTATAGAATTCATATTCCGTGATCCCGTAGTGCCATTGAATCATCCCTGAATGTGCATCCACATTGGGCCAGGGATTCTTGGCATGACCATGTTCCTGTAGGATTGGTGGCACTACCTTATACAGCATATCGACATACTGGAAAAGCTCATCCTGCTTCATATGCTTAAGTGCAAATTCGCGCTGTACAGTGTATCTTGGATCCGTTTTGCGAAGAACAGCATGTCCGAATCCCGGGATTACCTGCCCGGCATTCAAAGTATCCCACACGAACTGTTTCATCTCCTCTTCAGAGGGTACCTTTCCATCCATTCTATTCATCAAATCCTGTAACCAGCGCAATACCTCCTGGTTTGCCAATCCATGTAAGGGACCAGCCAGTCCATTGATCATGGCCGAAATAGACAGGTAAATATCGGAGAGAGAACTGGCCACCAGGTGGCCTGTATGTGCACTCACATTGCCGCTCTCATGGTCGGCATGCAGGATGAAATACATCCTGGAAACGTCATCGTATGGGGGTTTTTGTCCCATCATATGGGCAAAATTTCCACCCATATCCAGCTTCGAATCCGCCTGGATCTGCTGGCCATTCTTATACAATTTGGCATAAATATAGGACCCGATCTCCGGTAATTTGGCTACGAGATTCAGTGCATCTTCATAGGTCGGTTCCCAGTAATCCTTTTTTGGAATGCCGGCCAGATATTGCTGGTTGAATTGAGATTCCCTGCTGAGGGCCAGGATGGCAGCCGAAAATATGGCCATAGGGGGACTCTTGGATGGAAAGGCATCGATGACCTCATAGACATATCCAGGGAGTACACTTCGCTCACGGAACTCATCAATAACTTCGCCCACTTCCGCTTCAGTTGGAATGTCACCTGTAAGCAAGAGGTAGAACAAACCCTCAACGTAAGGACCTTCGGCTCCTACCGGCTTGGGCAGACGTTCAAATACTTCGGGCAGGGTATACCCCCGGTACCGGATCCCTTCCTGTGGATCCAGGTAAGAGATATCGGTAACAAGAGATTTCAGTGAGCGCATACCACCGATGAGTTTTGCAATGGTCACCTCATCCACGGTGACATCACCATATTCCTTCATCAGTTTAAGGGTTCTTGGACGATGTTCCTTAATCTTTTCAGATAGCTTTTGCTTCAGGTTTGACATAATTTTGAGAGTTTATGTTATATGACATTAATGATCAATCGTTCATTTGCTTGAGGAATTTGAAATCCTTACCGAGATACCTTGCTGAAGTTCCAAGTAGCTCTTCAATTCGAATAAGCTGGTTATATTTTGCAATGCGGTCTGACCTCGAAGCGGAGCCTGTTTTGATCAGTCCGGTATTCAGCGCCACGGCCAGATCAGCAATGGTTGTATCTTCTGTTTCACCTGAACGGTGGGAGATAACAGAAGTCATAGAATGCTGGGCGGCCAGTTGGACTGCATTGATAGTCTCGGTAAGGGTTCCGATCTGGTTCACCTTGATAAGTATAGAATTTGCCGAACCTTCAGTTATCCCCCTTTGCAACCTTTTTACGTTTGTAACAAACAGGTCGTCTCCAACCAGCTGGATTTTATCACCTACGGCCTTGTTGAGCTCATTCCATCCCGTCCAGTCATCCTCATCCATTCCATCTTCAATGGAAATGATGGGGTATTTTTCAATCCATTCCTTCCAATAGGCCACCATCTCGGAGGAGGTCATTTTCTGGCCGGTAGATTCAAACTGATAAATGCTTTTCTCCTTGTTATAAAACTCAGAAGCGGCTGGATCAAGGGCAATGTAGATATCCTCCCCGGGGCTGTATCCTGCTTTCTGTATTGCTTCAATCACTATTTCAATGGCTTCTTCATTAGACCCCAGGTTGGGTGCAAATCCTCCTTCATCACCTACATTCGTTGAATGTCCCTTGGATTTAAGGACAGATTTAAGGGTGTGAAATATCTCGGCCCCCATCCTCAAGGCCTCCGAAAAATTAGGAGCACCTACCGGCATAATCATAAATTCCTGTATATCAATCTTATTATCAGCATGTTGTCCGCCATTCAGGATATTCATCATGGGTATGGGCAGGGTATTTGCATTGACACCACCGATGTAACGGAACAGTGGCTGCCCGGTATACTGCGCACCGGCTTTGGCACAAGCAAGAGACACACCGAGGATGGCATTGGCACCAAGGTTCCCCTTGTTCTCTGAACCATCCAGCTCAATCATTTTGGCATCAATCTCGTTCTGGTCAGTGACAAACATGCCGCTGATTTCCTCATTGATTATCTTATTTACATTCTCAACCGCTTTCAATACACCCTTTCCCAGGTAGCGGCCTTTGTCCCCGTCACGAAGTTCTACAGCCTCATGAACACCCGTGGATGCTCCGGAAGGAACAATTGCCCTGCCAACAATTCCACTTTCGGTATAAACTTCTACTTCAATGGTTGGATTGCCTCTGGAATCGAGGACTTCTCTTGCTTGAATGCTAATGATTTGTGCCATTTTAATTTATATTTTAGGTTAATGAGTTTATTGAACTCAATAAAAAAGGGATAAAGTATATAATAATCCTTTATCCCTCTCCTGATTCATACGAAATATATGCTAATTATTCTTCTTTCTTCTCCTCTTTATCTTCATCCTCCTCAGGCTTGGCCTCTCCGGTTTCTTCGGTTTCTTCGGTCTTAACCTCTACCTCAGGTTCAGCTGGGGCTTCTGCTTCAGCTATGGTTTCTTCAGCAACTGATTCGCCAATTTCTGAAACTTCTGCTCCGGCTTCTGAAACTTCTGCGCTTATGGCAGCAACAGTCTCTTCGCCAGTTTCGGTCTTTTTGCCTCCTCTTCTGCGTCTGGTTGATTTGGGCTTGGTGTCAGAAGCTTTTTCAGCCAATAGATTCTCATTGTAATCAACGAGTTC
>DAOUVF010000189.1 GCA_030667765.1 Bacteroides sp. | reverse complement strand
TCCAGCATGATCTTTACCTTTTCCAGGGTTTCATCCGAGCAAATGGAATGGTCAATTACACTGGAATTGAATTTTTTAACGATTTTGCCATAGTATCGGACACTCTCTACAATCCTTGGTTTTACCATCTTCCCGCTATTCGCAACAGCATTATAAAAAGTGAGAATTTGCAGGGGGGTCATCCTTACCTCATAACCATGAGACATCATGGGAAGAGATATTCCTGACCAGTAATCATCACCGGGATATCTGATCAGTGGTTCGCCCTCACCCCGGATCTCAATGCCAAGAGGCTCATTCAAATGCATGCGGTACAACCTTTCAACAAAAGCCTCTTCCTTTCCCTTATAGTTATCATGGATAATCCTTGAAATGGCTACATTTGATGAAACCTCGAAGGCCTCTTTAACAGTGATGATCCCGTAACCGCCTCTCTTGGTGTCCCTGATCACCTGATCATAGTACCTGACAGTACCTTTCCCCGTATTGATGGTATCATCAAGTTCAATATATCCGTCTTCGAGCGCTACCATCAGGGAAGCCAGCTTAAAGGTCGAACCCGGTTCGGTACTCTCAGCGATGGCATAATTATAGGACTCGGCATAGTTGCCGCTACTATTCCTTGCCAGGTTAGCTATTGCCCTGATATCACCTGTTTCCACTTCCATCAGAATGGCACAGCCATGATCTGCCTCATGCATGGATAACTGTTTTAGCAGGGCATTTTCGGCAACATCCTGAATATCGACATCGATGGTCGTAACCACGTCGTATCCGTTTTCAGGGTCGACTTCATTGGCATCATTGACAGGGATCCAGATATTGCCGGCTGTTTTCTGCATCAGCCGGATGCCTCTCACCCCGGCCAGGAAATGATCATAAGCTCCTTCGATTCCCACTATATTCCCGGATTCACTCTTGCTCAGGTATCCAATGGTGCGGGCAGCCAGCTTCTGATGTGGCAGGACCCTCCGGTTGCTTTGTATGGCGATGAACCCGCCTTTATATCTTCCCAGGCGGAATATAGGGAAGGTTTTCATTTCCTGCAGTTGCTGATAGCTGACCTGGCGCCGGATCAGGTAATATCTTTTCCCTTCCTTCCGGGCACGTGTCAGGTCCCGTTTCCAGGCCGACTTTGATTTGTTATGGAACAGCCTGGACAACCGGTAGCTAAGGGAATCAATTCCCTGCCTGAATACCTCATTTTTCATGGCGCTGCTATTGAGATCCATCCTTATCTCGTAGTAGGGAACCGAGGTAGCCAGCAATCTTTTACCACCGGTGGCATAAATATCCCCACGGTTGGGTTCTATGGTAACGTATTTCAACATCAGATCCTCAGCCTTCTGCCGCAGCTCATCTCCCTTGAGGGTCTGCAGATACAATATCTTGAACAGAATGGCCAGGGCCAGAGTGAAGAATCCCAGGTAAAGCGCGATCACCCGGCCTACGATTATTTTTTTAATGGACGGTTTTCCCATTCTTGCCTTTTTTAACGGTGATCTTTATCGGTGGATCCACCGCTTCTTGTAATCCCATCGAGCGTTTGCTTATCAACTTTGCCACCTCTGACTGCCGACTGATAAACTCCAGTTCAGAAGCCGTAGAGATGGCCCTGGCCCTCAATTCCCTGACCTCGGTCTGCAATTGCATTGTTTCCCGTATGACCTTCTCCGCATGGTAGCGGTTGCCGATGTATAAGATGATCAGAAAGGTGATGAACAACACAAATGGAAGCTGCCTTACCACGGTATCCCTGGTCAGTAAACTGCCATCGAAAACATCCCATACCGAACCTTTCCTGATCTCCTTCTGTTCGATTTTCTGGTCGACGAATTCAATATTTTCTTTTTGCCTGCTCATAAATCAGTCAGTTTTTCTGCAATCCTTAATTTGGCACTTCTGGCCCTTGGATTCTGCTCTGTCTCCTCTAATCCGGGCTGAATGATGTTCCTGTTCACCTGCTTCAGGGGACTGACTACATTGCCGTAGAAATCCTTTTCGATGATTCCTTCAACATTCCCTGTCCTGAAAAAATGTTTCACCAGCCTGTCCTCCAATGAATGGTAGCTCAGAATCACCAATCTGGCCCCCCTGTTCATGAAGCGGACGGTTTGTTCCAGCATCTGCTTCAATGATTCCAGTTCATCGTTTACCTCTATCCGCAAAGCCTGGAAAACCTTTGCCAGGTATTTTTGCTGCCCGCGGACCGGGATGCAATCCTGTATAGCCTCCACGAACTGGCCGGTGGTTATTATCTTATTCCTCCTCCTCGCACTGCAAACAGCCCCTGCCAGCCTGCCTGAGTTTTTCAATTCCCCATACCTTGAAAACAGTTTTTTCAGGTCTTCTTCGGGGTATTGATTCAGGATATCCATCGCAGATTTCACCGCTTCCGGGTTCATCCTCATGTCTATTTTGCTATCAAACCGGAAGGAAAAACCTCTCTCCGCCTCATCAAAATGATGTGACGACACCCCCAGGTCTGCGAGTGCCCCGTGAATTGATTTTATACCATAATACCTCAAATAATTCCTGACATATCTGAAATTGCCCCTGACAAACAACAGGCGTTCATCCCTTATCATGTTTTTTTCTGCATCCGGGTCCTGGTCAAATGCGATCAGCCTTCCTTCCCCCAGTCTTTCCAGGATGGCTTTGGAGTGGCTGCCTCCCCCGTAGGTGAAATCAATGTAGGTCCCACCCTGCTGAATGTTCAACCCATTCAGACTCTCCTCCAGCAATACAGGGCGATGATACATTACTCTTCGTCAAGATATCTTATTTCTCCCCCCAGAATCTTTTCTGTAAGTGATTCCAGTTCGGACTTGCCTTCCTTGAATTTTCCATACAGTGCAGGTGACCAGACATCTATCTTTCCGTCTCGTCCTTCCAGCAAAACTTCCTCGGTCGCTTTGGTATAATCAAGCAATCGTTTCGGGATCAGGAGACGGCTGCTCGCATCAAGTACCAATTCAGCCTTTCCGTCATTAAACAGCCTGAGGAAACGTTCGTGCTCCTTATTGAAAGGATTGGTATTGCGCCTGATGATCCTGTTCAGCCTCTCCCATTCCTCTATGGGATACATGACCAGGCAGGTCTCATATACATCGGGCTTGATCACAAACCTCTCCTCTGTACCTGCCGGCATCTGTTTTTTGAAAGCCGAGGGAAGCATGATCCTTCCCTTGCTATCTACTTTGCATCTATGTTCTCCTATAAACGTTATCATACCTGGGTTTCCCGGGATATGGTGTAAAAATATATAAAAAATTCCCACTTTCCACCACTTTTCCCCATTTTTTGACACTTTGTTAAAAACTTGTGACTCATCGAATTAATATGCTGTTATTCAATAGCTTACACAGGCAGTCTGGGAATCATGAATCCGATCCTTGATGATTTTTATAGTTTTTTCTTACTTTGTATAATGCAAAAACACCCTAAATCGGGAAATTAAGATCTAAATGACTGAAATTTCAAAAGACGTGGAAATACAGAAATTTTACATAAAAAAAGTATTTTATGAGAAGAGTCCGAGAATAGCCAGGCTGATGCCGGGTTTTATATATGCCTACCTGAAAAGGATCCTGCACCAGGATTTTGTGAATGATTTCCTTGAAAAGCACGGGGATAAAATGGGACTTGATTTCATGGAGGCAGCATACCAGGAATTCAATGTTGACATGAAAATCATAGGAGAAGAGAATCTCCCCGCGGAAGGTCGATTTCTCTTTGTAGGAAACCATCCCCTGGGCGGATTTGATGGGAATATGCTGATCTATATCATACGAAAGCATTATCCCAGGGTCGTCTTCCTAGTGAATGATATCCTGATGAACCTGAAGAATATGGAGGAATTCTTCATACCCATAAATAAGCACGGGGGTCAGTCCAGGGAAAGCGTTAAACTATTAGATGAAGCGTATTATTCTGATATTCAGATAATTACCTTTCCTTCAGGCATGGTTTCCAGGAAAATCAAGGGGGAGATCCAGGACCTGGTCTGGCAAAAAAATTTCGTTATCAAGGCCAAACAATACAAACGGGATGTTATCCCGGTACATGTCAGCGGCCGAAACAGTAATTTTTTCTACAGGCTGGCCAATGTAAGAAAGTTTTTTCGCATCAAATGGAACTTTGAAATGCTGTACCTCATTGACGAGACATATAAACACCAGAACAAAACCTTTACATTTACGATCGGGAAACCCATTCCCTATGCAGATCTTGACCGCCGGCATACACCGATAGAATGGGCAGCCATGATAAGGGAACTGGTATACAGGCTGCCGGAAAATAAGGATGCATCCATACCGGATAAAAAAAATAATGCTTAATTTTACTGAAACAGCCAGAATTACATGAAGCCAATCATCAAGGCAATAGCGAAAAAGGATCTCGAGGAAGAATTAACAGAGGAAAAATTCGTCCGAATGACCAATAAAGCGGATAATGAACTGTATATCATTACCGCCCAAGATTCCCCGAAGATCATGCAGGAGAT
Organism: Bacteroides sp.; assembly: GCA_030667765.1. GTDB lineage: Bacteria > Bacteroidota > Bacteroidia > Bacteroidales > SM23-62 > SM23-62. The sequence goes on along the minus strand of DAOUVF010000189.1, from coordinate 1,818 downwards.
TGGCCGCCTGAGGGAATTGACCTTTCGGGCCGCAGGAGGTGGCACCGGAAAACCTGTAGATATAGATGATTTTGACACCATGGAAGATCCCTATAAACAGCTGATCGTCTGGGATCCGGACCAGGAAGAGATCCTTGGGGGATATCGCTTTCATCTTTGTGACAAAGAAAAGACTGATTGCAGCAAGGCCAGCCTGGCCACCGAGAAGCTGTTTCATTTCTCTGACAAGTTTAAAAAGGAATACATACCGGATCTGATTGAACTCGGCCGCTCCTTTGTCCAGCCGGGATACCAGACAACGAGCAGCCTGGGCAAGGGAATGTATGCCCTGGATAATCTATGGGATGGACTGGGGACCCTGATCATTGATTACCCTGAAAAGCAGTTCTTCTTTGGCAAGGTGACCATGTACCAGAATTACAACCAGCGTGCCCGAAACCTGATCCTGTATTTCCTGGAAAAACATTTCCCGGATAATGAACAGCTGGTCTACCCGAAAATACCTCTGGAAACCAATATGGACAGGGAGGAAATGAAAACCATTTTTTCCGGCCGCACCTACCTGGAAGATTACAAGATACTCTCACAGAACGTACGGGCATTTGGAGAGAACATACCTCCATTGATCAATGCCTATATGAACCTGTCTCCTTCCCTGAAGACTTTCGGGACAGTTATTAATCCATCCTTCGGGGGAGTGGAGGAAACTGCTATCCTGATCACAACCAACGACCTGTACAAACAGAAAGTGGAGAGGCATATTGCCAGTTATATACCACAGAGCAAGTACCAGATTTACAGGCTGATAAACAGGATAAGGAGATACCGCCGGCAGAGGGACTGAATGGCCTAGTAGGCCCGCTGGTTTTTTCCCTTGATATAGTTGATAAAGGAAGTACTTACAACCTTATTTCCACCCGGGGTAGGATAATCACCTGTGAAGTACCAGTCCCCGAGATGGTCCGGACAAGCCAGATGCAGGTTCTCAATAGTCTGGTATACAATTCTGACCTCTGCATTCACATCCCTGGATTTCAGCAATTCCCCGATCTTCTGGGATACCTGATCATAGCTGAAAGGTTCATAGATCATCTTTACGTGGTTGACAACCTCTTCCTTGGGTTTCCCGGCCTGCTCAACCGAACGGTTGTATACCTCGTTGATCACTGATTCCCTGCCGGTATCTTTCAATAATGCGATGGCAGCCTGAAAGGCAACAAAATCGCCAAGTTTGGCCATGTCTATCCCGTAGCAATCGGGATATCGTATCTGTGGTGAGGATGAAACGACTATGATCCTTTTGGGTTCAAGCCGGTCGAGTATTTTCAGGATGCTCCGTTTGAGGGTGGTTCCCCGGACTATTGAATCATCAATCACGACCAGGTTGTCCTGCCCTTTGCGTATGGTACCGTAGGTTATGTCATATACATGTCCAACCAGGTCATCCCGCCCTTCATCCTGAGTAATAAATGTCCTCAGTTTAATATCTTTGATGGCAATTTTTTCAATCCTGGGCCGGTGACAGATGATCTGGTCGATTTTCTCAGCATCCAGGTTCCCGTTGCTTTCCAGCAGCATCCTTGCCTTTTCCTCATTCATATGATTCTCTATTCCCTGGATCATCCCGTAAAATGCCGATTCCGCAGTATTGGGAATAAAGGAAAAGACCGTATTATCAATATCATAATCGATGGCTTTCAGGATATCCGGTGTGAGGAGCCTTCCCAGCTTCTTTCTTTCCTGGTAAATGTCCCTGTCACTTCCCCGTGAAAAATAAATACGCTCAAATGAACATGCTTTCTTCTCCTCCGGGGGACG
>DAOUVF010000222.1 GCA_030667765.1 Bacteroides sp. | reverse complement strand
GGTAGTAAGAAGCAATCCTAATCATTTTTACCATGCGACTAAACGTACGTGCATCTGCTTTAAGCCTGGGCATCATCTGGGGCCTGCTTATTTTCCTTTTTACATGGTGGCTGTATTTCAGACAGATCAGTGTGGGCCAGCCCACCCTGGTTGGAAAGATTTATCCTTACTTTACCATAACACCGCTGGGAAGCCTGCTTGGCCTGATGTATGGTTTTATAAATGGCTTGATCGTTGGAGGGGCTTTTGCCTGGCTATATAACCGGTTTAATAAAGAATAACAGGGGCAGTCCGGGCTCAGAACAGGCCCTTCGGGCGAGAGTGGATTATAACAGGGCAGAAGCGGTAAGCAGCTGGTTCCTGCCTTCTTTTATCACGGCATATTCGAAAGACTTCCTCAAACCATACCCGGCCGTTTCCCCCGCCTTGCTGATGGCGATAAATCCAACCTGCATATCAGATTTCAGCGGGATCTTTTCAGCAATTCGTTCGAGTGCCATCCGGCATGCTTCTTCCGGGGATATCCCGGTCCTCATCATTTCCACGACCAGAAAGGAGCCGAGCGTTTTCATCACCAGCTCTCCGACACCTGTGGCTGCGGCCCCGCCTACTTCATTATCGACATAGAGTCCCGCTCCAATAATGGGTGAGTCCCCTACCCTGCCCGGCAGCTTAAAGCTCAGCCCGCTGGTAGTACATGCCCCGGCCAGGTCACCTCCTGCATCAAGGGCAACCATCCCGATGGTATCATGTCCGCTGCCAACTGGTTTACCTGCCTCCTGGGTTTTTTTCCACTTTTCCCAGACCTTCCTGGCATCCGGGGTTAAAAGGTTGGCCTTTTGAAATCCATTTCTCATCGCAAATTCCAGAGCCCCCTCTCCGACCAGCATGACATGCGGCGTTTCTTCCATGACAAGCCGGGCCACCGAGATGGGATGCAGTATATTTTTCAGGCAGGCTACGGCACCGGCATCACCGGCAGAATTCATAATACAGGCATCGAGGGTAACCTCTCCGCTGCTGTCTGGGAGTCCCCCGAAACCTACACTTGTCACGTCCGGGTCCGCTTCACTAACCCTGACACCGGTTTCCACTGCATCAAGAACTGACCTGCCTGCAGCAAGCTGTTCCCAGGCTGCAGCATTTGCTGCAAGGCCATGATTCCAGGTTGAGATGATGGCTGGTCGGGAACCTGCTCTTATCCTGGGACTGCCTGCTATAGGCTTTCCGGCAAGAGGCAGGCTTATGCCAATCGAGGCAGCCAGTGAGGAGAGCAGGAATTTTCTTCTGTTGTACATATAGGGATAGACAATGAGATTTTCTTAAACGTTAGAGAACTTATACATGGTACGCTGGTTGTAGGTCTCACCCGGGCGTAACAGGGTCGAAGGAAAATCCGGTTGATTGGGGGTGTCAGGAAAATGCTGCGCTTCAAGGCAAAGAGCAAGGTGCTTCCGGTAAGGAGTCCTCTCTTTTCCCCTGATGTCTGCAAGGAAATTTGAACTGTAAAACTGTATGCCTGGCTCGGTGGTAAATGTTTCCATGCACCTTCCGCTTTCAGGATGCACAACCCTGGCAGCCAGCAAGGGTTCTGTACCATCTCCCTCCAGTACATAACAAAGGTCAAATCCACCTTCAACCTCATTGATATCCTTCCCGATGAGTTTGGGGGACCTGAAATCAAGAGGGCCTCCTTCTACAGACCCGATCTCACCGGTGGGTATCAGGTCCTGGTCCGTAACCACATACCTGGATGAAGGGATCCATAATTCATGATCATAGACCTCTGCTACGGCACCATTCAGGTTAAAATAGGAATGATTTGTCAGGTTGATATGCGTAGATTTATCCGTTGTGGCCTGGTAATCCAGGCAAACCTGATTGTCATCATCCAGTGTATAGGTAACTCTTAACCTGAGATAGCCAGGGTAACCTTCCTCCAGGTCATGACTTACATACTCCAGTGTGATCCCCGCCCCTTTCTTATCGGCAAACTCAGAGGCCTGCCACAAAACTTTGTCATATCCGGTTGTCCCCCCGTGAATATGGTTCCTGCCATGGTTTTTTGCCAGCCTGTATTGATTACCATCCAGAATAAAACTGGCATTTGAAATCCTGCCTGCACATCGCCCTACGATGGTTCCGATATAAGGATGGCTCTGCAAATAGCCTTCCAGGCTGTCAAATCCAAGGACAACATCGCCTGGTTTACCGTTTTTGTCCGGCACCAGAATAGATTGAATGGTACCCCCGTAATCTGTAATTTTAAGGGTTATGCCATTTGAATTGGTTATGGTATACAGGCTTGCATCACCTATACCCGGTATCTGGCCGAATATTTCCCGTACGACTTTCATGGATTTTGTTGTTGGGGATGAATTTTGACAAAAATAGTAATTTGTATAAGTAATCATACATTTCGCGAAATATCTTGATAAAATTTATATTTTTGGTCCAATAATTTCTCACAACACAGAAAATTTCATTAAATGAAAAAGACAAAAACCCAGGTCAGCAGAATAATTTCTATCCTCCTGGCAACATTCTTCCTCCTGTCAATTACAGCCTGTAAGAACCGGCCACGCAATGAAGGACATTCGACAGTTCCAGACACAGAGAAAGTCCACGATAGCAAGGCCGAAGTTATCCATGAGATTTCGGAATATCCGCTTCCCAGTTCTTTCGAGGTGACCAAACTATTGGTCGAGGCAGGTGCGAGCTATATACTCAATCTCTGCAATCCTGTTGATAATGTGAACAGGTATATCAGTTTGAAAAGCAAGGCCCTTAACCTCGGTGTATATGGTGCGGACCTCAGTTATGCAACCACCTATAACCAGACCCAGGAAACCATGCAGTACCTGGATGTTTCACGCGAGCTTTTAGCGGACCTGGAAATTGAAGCGGGATTCAATGAGGATATGGTAACAAGCATCGAACGTAACCTGGACAATGTGGATTCACTGATCATCATCATTTCGGACTCATTTGTCAGAACCTATAATTACCTGGCCTCCAATGAACAGGATGATATGTCCATACTGGTTATGGCAGGGAGCTGGATCGAGGCGCTTTACATTACTACCCAGATAAGCTTGATCAGCAAGGATAATTCAGAAATCATTGATATCATTGCAGATCAAAATTCATCACTTGGAAAACTGTTGGAAGTGATGGCTCCCATCAGTGTCATCGATACGGGTGCTGATATATACGAGGGACTAACAGGGCTGCAGGAGATTTACCAGCAATCCGGTACTGATTTTTCTCCGGATCAGCTGAAAGAACTGATCACCAGAACAGAAGAACTCCGGAAGATGATCATTACCTGAAAAACAGAAGCCTGAAAAACATATTCGCCTGTCAGAATTTCTCATGTTGAGAACCTGATGGGCTTTTTTTTTAAAAATCACTACATTTACTTTGCCTAACAGGTAAACTATGAGCGAATCTATTCTCAATGCCCTGATGCATCTCTTCGCTGTTTTTGCTACAGTGAGAATAGAAGGTATATCGGATACCGGCAGGAATATCGTTCAATCATACCTCCTGAGGTACCTGAATAAAAAGGAAGTCATCGAGGAATACCTTCACCTGTTCGAGAACTACCAGGACTTCTATCAGCGTGACCTTGCCATTCCACAGGAAGATATTGGATTTCAGACAGCTGTCCTGGATACGGAAAACGTGACCAGGATCTGTACGCAGATCCGGAAAGAATTGAACCGCAATGAACGGATCATCGTGCTACTCCGTTTGATTGAATTCATCCTGGAAGATAAATTCGTCTCTGAACTGGAACGGGAATTTGTAACCCTTGTTGCAGAAACCTTTTCGATAGCAGGGGTTGAACTCAACAATGCCATCCTTTTTTTGGAAGAAGAAAAAGATGAGCAGATCCCGGATGAGTATACCATTTATATTCAGGCGTAAGGTCCCGTAACAGTGGATGAGCTGGAGGGGGACTGGATAGAGAGGAACAGGCCGGTCGATGAGAGACAGGATAATAAGATTATCAAACCTGGCATCGAAGGAAAAATCATCTTTCTGAATTTCAAAAGCCTGAATGTTTTTGTACTGAAATACCAGGGTCCGGATACACTGACAGTAGACGGCAACCTGCTGGATACTGGAAAGGTGCATCTCTTTGACAACGGTTCCATTATCCGTGGAAGCGGATTCGGGTCTATCTATTATTCAGAAATTGCCAGCAGGTTACTTCAATCCTCACAGGAGATCCGGATCACCCTGAATGCGATGGACATTGAGTTTCGCTTCAGGAATAGTGAAAACGGCATCCGCAGGTTTTCTTTTTCAGAAGATTCCGGCCAAATGATTGGGATCATGGGTGGATCAGGTGTCGGGAAATCAACCCTGATTAACCTGTTGAGTGGTCAGCTACCCTTAACCAACGGTGAAATCACCATCAATAATTATGACCTGCACAGGGACCAATTCAAGATCAAAGGGATTATCGGGTTCGTCCCGCAAGACGACCTGTTGTTCGAAGAGCTGACAGTGTACCAGAACCTGTACTACAATGCGCATTTATGTTTCGGGAATTACTCCGAGAAGCAACTGCTGGAAACCGTTATCAATATAATTACTGAACTGGATCTCACTGAGATAAAGGATCTTAAAGTGGGTTCACCCCTGAACAAGTTTATCAGTGGTGGACAACGGAAACGATTGAACATCGGCCTGGAACTGATGCGGGAACCATCGGTCCTGTTCATTGATGAACCAACATCTGGTTTATCATCCGTGGATGCAGAAAATGTCATTCGCCTGCTCAAGGAACAGACCATTAAGGGAAAACTTGTAATTGCCAACATCCACCAGCCCAGTTCAAATATTTTCAAGATGTTTGATAAGCTCTGGGTGATTGATAAAGGGGGATTCCCTATCTACTCAGGAAATCCTATTGATGCCATTGTTTACTTTAAAAGACTGAGCAGCTTTGCCGAAGTCAGTGAGGCAGAATGCCCCAGCTGCGGAAATGTCAATCCTGAACAGATCCTGCAGATTGTAGAAGCCAAGCTGGTTGATGAAAAGGGAAAATACTCCCAGGAAAGGAAAATAACACCCGAAACCTGGTATGAGCATTACCAGGAAAATATTGCTAAGGATATTGAATTCAAAGAGCCAAAAAAAATATTGCCGGCCACCTCTTTCAGGATTCCGGATATCAATGTACAATTCAAGGTATTTTTCCTGCGTAACCTGCTCTCAAAACTGACCAACCGGCAATATGTCCTGCTCAACCTGATTGAAGCGCCATTGCTGGCATTCATCCTGGCATATTTCACCAAGTATGCGCCTGGTGACCAGTATATTTTCAGTGAAAATAAGAACCTGCCTGCTTACCTTTTTATGTCTGTCATTGTTGCGATATTTATGGGACTCATCGTCAGTGCTGAAGAAATCATCCGCGACAGGAAGATCCTGCAAAGGGAAGCATTTCTCAACCTGAGCTGGTTCAGTTATATCAATTCCAAGATCATTTATCTTTTTGCCTTGTCCGCGGTTCAAATGCTTCTATATGTCCTGGTAGGAAACTGG
>DAOUVF010000295.1 GCA_030667765.1 Bacteroides sp. | reverse complement strand
GGACCTGGAAGCAGGTGGAGTCGCTACCTTTCAAGCCAGCGTAACAGGCATGGCCAGTAAAACACAGATGCCAAAGATCAATGCCAGCTTCTCCCTGATTGATGGTTGGCTGACAGCATCAGTAATTCCCTACGGGATCCGGGAGTTGAGGATGGAAGGACAATATTCCAATGGAAACCGACAGGGACCCGAAAGTACCACGATCTTGTTAAACAATACCTCTTTGCTTTATGGTAATTCCAGGCTTGGAGGTAATTATGAGATTGTAAATCTTTCTCATCCCCGAATAAATTATACCATCAAGGCTGAACTGGATCTGGCAGATATCCCTTCATTGATTTCCATTGATTCCACTTTCCGGGATATGGACGGGATGGTCTATGCAGAGATCAGTCTAAAAGGGACACAGGAGTCGCTGGCTAAAATACAAAAACCCGAATTACTGAAACACCATTACGATGCAAAGATACGACTTGAGGGGGTGAACCTGGGATTAACATACAAATCCCTTGACCTGAGAAACCTTACAGGGGAGTTAACATTTAAAGATCATTTGATGATCAAGTCACTGGATGGCAATATCGAGGATATTGAAGTAAGTCTGTCAGGAAGGGCTGACAATCTCCTGGAATTTCTGTTCACAAACAGCGGAAATTTATGGCTGGATACTGATATCTATATTAGCAAGGCTGATTTAAATAACCTTCCCTCAATGAAACAGGATGATGAAAGCAATACCATCACTGATACCATCAATCTGCCTGACAGGTTGTTTATTAAAACTAGGTATTGGATAGATGAATTAATGGTCAAAAAATTTTATGCCAGCCAGGTGACAGGTGAATTGATATACAAACCAAGAAGGCTCTCAATTCCAAGATTAAACCTGCATTCCATGCAGGGGCAGATCGATACCGAAGGCATTCTGGAACAACAACAAAACAGGCAGTTTCTGGTTAAAAGTATCTCGAAGGTTTCGGATATAGATATTACCGGGGTGTTTACCTCTTTCGGGAATTTTGGTCAGGATTTTATCATGGATAAACATATCAGAGGGGAACTTTCAGGGCTGGTCAATTTCTCAGCGGGACTGAATGAAAGAATGAAAATCAAGAAAGAAACCATACTGGCTGATTGTGATATTGTCATCCAGGACGGAGAGCTTACCGGTTTCGAACCGATGAGGAAATTATCCGGGTTTATTGATGTTGAGGAGCTGGAAGACATTAAATTCTCCACACTGACAAACCAGATATTTATCCGGAATGAAGAGGTAATAATCCCGAAGATGGATATCAATTCATCAGCCTTTGATCTGACCGGGTCCGGATTACATGGATTTGATAAAAACTTCACATACAAAGTGAAAGTATCTCTTTCTAAGCTCCTCTCAAAAAAGGCAAAAAAGCCTGATAAAAGAGAAAGTGAGTTCGGGGTAATAGAAGATGATGGCCTGGGACGGGTATTTATTTACCTGATCATCGAAGGATCAGATCAGGGAACGGAGGTAAGGTATGACAGGAGGGGGGCCGTGCAGAATATCAAAGACCAGTTCAAGGAAGAGAAAAAAGAACTCAGGGGAATCCTGAATGAAGAATTCGGCCTGTTTAAAAAGGATTCTACATTAAAAGGGGATAAGGAGGATGATAAGGAGGCCAAATTCATTTGGGAATGGGATGAGGATTCAATAAATGATATCAAAACAGACTCGTTAAAGATGGACAATAAATCTGATCAGGAACGGTTTACCATTGTGTGGGATGACGAGGAAGAATCAGATACAGTAGTAGTTGAAGAGAAAAAACGCAGGCGTAAGAAAAAAAAGTAAGCAGCTATGGATATTTATTACCGTAAACAAAGGTGGAAGTTATATCTGATCCTGTTCGCTGCCATCATAGGTATAGGATCATTACTGTATACCAATCGGCTGGTAAAGCTCCTGGCAAAAGAGGAAAAGAAGAAAATTGAATTGTGGGCTGAAGCCACACGGCGGCTGGCAGATCTGAGTGATATTACTGAGCCAAATTTTCGGCAAAATGACCCAGGCTTTCCTTTACAGGTTGTGGAGTTCAATACAACCATACCGGTAATTATTGCAGACCAGGAAGATAATATTTTTGCCCATCGCAACCTGGATTCCTTGAAAATGGAGGATCCTGATTACAGCAAAAGGCAACTGGAAAAAATGAAATCAGAGATCGAACCCATTGAGATTGATCTCGGGGATGGCATTGTTCAATATGTTTATTACCGGAATTCAACACTGCTGGTACAGCTGACTTATTATCCCTATATACAGCTGGGCGTCATCCTCTTATTTATATTGGTGGCCTATCTGGCTTTCAGCGCTTCAAGACGGGCTGAACAGAACCAGGTATGGGTCGGTATGTCTAAAGAAACAGCCCACCAGCTGGGCACACCCACTTCCTCCCTGATAGGATGGGTGGAATTACTCAAAGAGAAACACCCGGATAAAAAACTGGTCAGTGAACTGGAAAAAGATGCAGGCAGGTTAGAGGAGATTACAGAACGCTTCTCAAAGATCGGATCAAAACCTGTGTTGAAAAATGCAAATATCCTGGAAGTACTGAAAGAATCCATAGCTTATCTTGAAACACGGACCTCCGACGGGGTAACCTTTACCTTTGACACTGACAGTAAAGATCATGTGGTTCCTATAAACCGGGTCCTCTTTCAATGGGTAGTAGAAAACCTGTGTAAGAATTCGGTGGATGCCATGGAAGGGAAGGGAACCATAAAAATATCTGTAAGTGACCAGCTCAAACAGGTACTCATTGATTTCGAGGATTCAGGGAAGGGGATTCCAAAGAACAGGCATAAAACCATATTTAAGCCTGGATATACTACCAAAAGGCGTGGTTGGGGACTCGGCCTTTCCCTGGCTAAAAGGATCATCGAAATCTACCATAAGGGAAAAATCTTCGTTTTGAATTCAGAAACAGGTAAAGGTGCTGTTATAAGGATCATTCTTCATAAATCGGATTAGTTCAAACAAGCATTGCAATCCATTCAACAATCCATTATTTTTGGAAGGATTAATACATTGACCTGATGCTTTCCAGGAAAGAAATTGAATTAATGGCCCCTGCCGGGTCATACGAGTCACTGCGGGCAGCGATACAGGGTGGTGCCGATGCTGTTTATTTTGGCGTAGAAAAACTGAACATGCGTTCAAGGTCATCGTTTAATTTCACCCTGGATGACCTTGACAAGGTTATTGCTATAGCCGGTGAACATCAAATGCATACTTATCTGACCCTGAATTCCGTCATATACAATAATGAATTGGAACATGTAAAAGAAATCATTGACAGGGCAGGGAAAGCCGGAATCACCGCCATCATTGCTTCAGATCCTTCAGTAATTAGTACCGCACGTGAAGCTGGAGTTGAGGTTCATCTATCTACTCAGCTAAATATAAGCAACATAGAATCATTGAAATTTTATACTGGCTGGGCAGATGTGGCGGTCCTTGCAAGGGAATTGACACTTGACCAGATAAAAGCTATTTCAAATGCCATCAAAGAGCAGAATATAATTGGACCCTCCGGACAGCTCATGCGAATAGAGTTATTTATTCACGGTGCACTCTGCATGGCTATCTCCGGAAAATGTTACCTCAGCCTGCATCAATATGGATACTCTGCCAACCGGGGGGCCTGTCTGCAAGCCTGCCGAAGATCTTATATCGTAACCGAGAAGGAGACAGGCAAAGAGCTGGAAATCGACCAGGAATATATCATGTCTCCGAAGGATCTCTGCACCATTTCATTCCTTGACAGGATCCTGGATGCAGGTGTTTCCGTATTAAAAATCGAAGGCAGGGCGCGTAGCCCTGAATATGTTAAGACGGTTGCAGAATGCTATAATGAAGCCATAGCTTCCTGCATTGACGGGACTTTTTCCCGGACTAAAACCCAGACCTGGGAAAAGAGGCTCAGCAAGGTTTTCAACCGGGGTTTCTGGGATGGGTATTACCTGGGACAGGAACTGGGGGAATGGAGCAAAGGATACGGATCGAATGCCGCCAAACGCAAGATTTATATTGGGAAAGGGATGAATTATTTCAGCAAGCTCCGAGTGGCAGAATTCCTTGTAGAATCAAATGAGATCAATGTAGGAGATGAAATCCTGGTAACCGGACCAACGACAGGAGTGATGGAACTAATAGTGTCTGAACTCCAGGTTGAACGGAAACAGGTGGAAACAGCAGAAAAAGGGGAACACTTTTCGATACCGGTCCCAGGGATAATAAGGCGTTCAGATAAGCTATACAAACTGGTGAATGCCAGTGAATCAGGACAATAGTGATCAGTATTTCCTCAGTTCATCAAGATACTGCTGACGGATCTTTGAAAGGTCCCCGAGTTCCATGTCTTTGGCAAAGATCCTTACCACATCAATGATATCTTTTAAATAAATGGAACCAAGTGCCCCGTCAAAATTCAG
>DAOUVF010000333.1 GCA_030667765.1 Bacteroides sp. | reverse complement strand
TTGAGGGATCATGAACGAATGCTATGATATTTTCCCGTTTCATTATTCAATATTAAACACTACCAGTTTACAAATGCCCGGTTAAAGATATCTTCATTGATCTCTTCAACAATGGCATTTGTTAATTCAGACTTAACTGACTCGAATTGTAGTGAACTCTCATAATCCCGGTACTGGGAGAAGGTTTGTTCGAAACTAAGATCCGGATCCAGATTGTTGGTATAACTCACTTTTACGCCTACGGTAAAACGTGTAAGTGCGGCCTGATCACCTGTAATCGCCATCGCCCGTGTGGAATATACCGTGATCTCTCCCTCAAAATGGGCATTGCCGGGACCGGATATGAGTGTCAGGTTTGTCTGGCGTTCACATAGATCCCTGAATTCCTCGGTAATATATTGTCCCAGTACAGGCGGTGCCAGGGCTGAACGGTTCTGGAAATAATCAATAGAGACAGTCTCCAGCACACCAGTATTCGCCCCTGAAAAACTATACTTTACCTTGCAGGAGGTAGCCAGTATAGCCAGGAATACTATAAGTGCTATTTGAATTCTGTACTTCATCTTTTACTCCAGATTATGCTCCTTGATCTTCCTGTATAACGTCCTTTCTGATATTCCTAGTTCTTCTGCAGCATACTTTCTCTTGCCCTTATGCTTGTCGAGGGCTTTCTTAATCAGTTCGATCTCCTTTTTTTCGAGCGAAAGGGATTCTTCGATGATCTCTTCTGTATCCTGTATATCCTGGCTTTCTGATGGATTTATATGCAAGGTCTGTGGTGAAACTGCCCCTTCATGGTTTGTTGACTGGTAAAGCTTTTCTATCATGCCGGTATGCTCCTCCCGGATCTCTGTTCCACTCCTCTTATCCATAATCTCCGCTACCAGCCTTTTCAGATCGATCATATCATTCTTCATATCGAATAAGACTTTGTACAGGATCTCCCGTTCCGTGTTAAATTTCTTTTCATCAACCGTCTTTTCATACAATACCGGGAGTTTTACCAGCTGATAATCAGGAAGATATTTCTTGATAGTCTCATCGTCAATCTCCCGGGTCGATTCAATGATCGAGATCTGTTCTGTTATGTTTTTCAATTGCCTGATATTTCCTGGCCACCTGTAATTTATAAGGATCAGCCGGGCCGGGTCTGTCAGTGCAATCATTGGCATCCGGTTGATCTCAGCAAAATCACTGGCAAATTTTCTGAACAACAGGTAAATATCCTCCTTTCTGTCACGCAGGGAGGGAACTACAATGGGTACTGTATTTAACCGGTAGTAAAGATCTTCCCTGAATTTCCCCTGTTGGACAGCCACGATGATGTCAATATTGGTAGCCGCAATTACGCGGACATTTGTTTTCTGGACTTTTGAGGAACCAACCCTGATATATTCTCCGGATTCGAGAACACGAAGGAGCCTTACCTGGGTGGAAAGCGGCAGTTCAGCCACCTCATCAAGGAATATTGTGCCTCCGTTAGCCACCTCGAAATAACCTTTCCTGCTGTCAGTGGCTCCGGTAAAGGCCCCCTTTTCATGCCCGAATAACTCGGAATCTATCGTTCCTTCAGGGATTGCACCACAGTTCACAGCAATGTAGGTACCATGCTTTCTTGCACTGTTTTGATGAATTATCTTCGGAAAAAACTCCTTCCCCGTCCCGCTTTCCCCGCTTATCAATACTGATAGATCGGTAGGAGCGACCTGCATGGCAATATCAATGGCACGATTCATTACAGGATGGTTTCCAATGATCCCGAACCGCTGTTTGATTTTTTGAATTTCCATCTGACAAAATTTCCAAAAATGCATGACAAAATTACAATTTTCCGGGATTTTTACTAATTTGGAGAACCAAGAATATCAACACTTTCATGAATTTTTTAGGAATCATACCTGCCCGGTTTGCCTCATCACGTCTTCCTGGCAAACCACTTGCGGATATCGGAGGAAAACCAATGATCCGATGGGTATATGAAAATACCGTCAAGGAATTGAATGATGTAATTGTAGCTACCGACCATTCGGGTATTGAACAGGCAGTGCTTGATTTTGGAGGCAGGGTAATGATGACCTCCCCTGATCATCCGAGTGGGACAGACAGGTGTGCGGAAGTGACTCAGATACTTGCAGGTTCAGGTCAGGAATATGATGTGATCATCAATATCCAGGGAGATGAGCCTTTTATCAATGTATCCCATATCAGGTTGCTAAAAAATGCCTTTTCAGACCCTGATACCCAGATTGCCACCCTGGCTAACCCCATTGTGGAAGGGTCTGAGCTCCTGGATCCAAATGTGGTCAAGGTGGTTACAGGCCCCCTTGGAAATGCATTGTATTTCAGCCGATCCCCAATACCCTACAATAGGCATGTTGCGGATGATAACTGGGTAACCGGCCACACATACCTGAAGCATCTTGGCATGTATGCCTACCGGAGTGAGGTCCTTCAACAGATCACAATGCTCGGACCATCACCCCTTGAAAAAACAGAATCACTGGAACAACTGCGATGGCTGGAAAACGGATTTGGGATCCGGGTCCTGGTAACGAATGACCCTAGCCAGGGAATCGATACCGCCGGGGACCTGGAAGCTGCCAGGAAGAATTTGAAAAAGCAGCAGGATTAGATCAACCTTTGGCAGACAGCAGGAATGATGAAAACACTTTGATCATCCACGATAAGACGCTGGTGATTCAGTTATCAACCCGGATCTATTCATATCTCAATGAATCAGCAGGATTTGTCAGGGCAGCATTGACAGCCTGTATTGATACTGTTAGAAGGGCTATTGCAAGGGCCCCCAGAAATGCCAGGAGAAATATAACAGGATCCATATTTATCCTGAATTCAAACGATTCAAGCCAGTCCCCCATGGTGATCCATGCAACCGGAACGGAAATGATGGTAGCGATCAGTATAAGCAGCAAGGTTTCCTTTGACAATAGCCTGACAATGCCGAAAACTGTTGCTCCCATTACCTTACGCAGCCCAATCTCACGGGTGCGCTGTTCGGCAGAATAGGAGGAGAGTCCCAGTAATCCCAAACAGGCTACCAGGATGGCCATTATACTGAATATCCCGAAGATGGAACCTGTACGTTTCTCTTCTTCATACATGGCGGCAAGATCCTCTTTCAGAAAAGAATATTCCATGGGCTGGTCCTGGGTGAATTCCCTCCATGTATTTTCAATTTTAGAAAGTGTTCCTTGCAAATCCTCTGTTTTCAGACGAACCGTCAGATACCCTCCCCAGTCCCAGTCCTCATTCTTAAATATAAACACATACGGTTCAATGGGGATATGCAGTGGGGCAAAATGAAAATCCCGTACAACCCCGACGATCTGGTGATAAACCCTCTCTTCTGGTGTTCTGCCTGGCTGGATGATCCTGATACTCAGGGGATCTTCCATATTAAAGGCCCGGACCGCTGCTTCATTTACCACCACGCTGGTACTGTCAGAAGCATATTCCCTGGAAAGGAATCTTCCCTTGATCACCTCCAGTCCAAATGTTTCCGCATAATCGAAATCGACCCAGTTTGTGTTCAGTATATAGGAATTTTCGAATGGTTGTCCCTCGATCGAATAAGAGTTCGAATTATTCGGGTTTCCCATCAACATGGTTGAATTCGTTGAGGCCTCAACCCCGGGGATTTTTGCAATTTCCTGCTTGAATGTCTGTATATGTTCTCTCCCAACTGCCCCGACACGCTGGATGATGACCACCTGTTCTGTTTTATGCCCCAGGTCCTTACTCAGCAGGTATTTGACCTGACGTGTTACTATCATGGTAGAAATCACTATCCCTATGGAGATGGAGAACTGCAACACCACCAGTATGCTCCTCAGCCAGCCTGTTTTCATGCCCGTGGCAAGTTTTCCTGACAATACTGCAAGAGGCCTGAAGCTCGACAGGTAAAAGGCCGGGTAACTGCCGGAAAGGATTCCGACAAAAATAACCAGGATGAGCAGGGACGGAATGATTAGAGGATTCTCGAAATACTCAACCCTGAGATCAAGATGTACCAGGTTGCTGAAAGCCGGCAGCAGCAGTTCAAGGATCACTATGCCCAGGATCAGGGCGATC
>DAOUVF010000313.1 GCA_030667765.1 Bacteroides sp. | reverse complement strand
GTGTGGATGATATTTTTAATTGCGATGTGCCGAACCTGCAGACCCGGCTGGAAATAATCCTGAACGGATTCTACAAGGTGAATGGTACGGCTTTGACCGAAATGGATAACGGGATCATTATCGGGAGTTTCGCCGAAGCCCTCAGGAGATATCCTGAACTTGTCAGGGAACATTATTCAAAACATGCCAGGATCAAAAAGGACTCCCTGGTGGCTTTGAATACTGCCTTTGCCATCGATGGCCTGTTTATCTATGTGCCCAAAGGCCAGATCCTGGAAGATCCGGTACAGGTGGTACACCTCCCGATGTCCGGGATCGATACCATGCTGCATTACAGGAACCTTTTCATCATGGAGGAAAATGCCAGCGCTGAGGTCATAGTATGTGACCACACCCTTTCCCCCTTCCGCTTCCTTACAAATTCTGTAACAGAGATTTATGCAGGTAAGGGGGCCAAATTTCATTATTCCCGGGTCCAGAATGAACACCTGAATTCCAAGCTGCTGACCAACCTGTTCATACACCAGGAAGCAGACAGTACTGTCAGGTCCAATACGATCACTTTGCATGGCGGACTGATACGGAACAATACCAATGTTTTGCTGAACGCAGAAGGCTGCACTAATGAAACTTATGGCCTGTTCATGTCTGACAAGAACCAGCATATTGACAGTTATGTGAACATTGACCATGCCAAACCCAACTGCACAAGCACCCAGCTATTCAAGGGGATCCTCAATGATCAGTCCACCGGTGCCTTCAACGGCCGCATCCTGGTCAGACAGGATGCCCAGAAAACATTGGCCTACCAGACCAATAACAATATCCTCATGTCTGACGAGGCCAGGATGAATTCAAAGCCGCAGCTCGAGATCTACGCAGATGATGTGCGTTGTTCGCATGGGGCGACAACCGGCCAGCTTGATGAGAATGCCCTTTTTTATATGCAGTCCCGGGGAATCCCCAGGCAGGAAGCCAGGCTGCTGATGTTATATGCTTTTGCCCATGAGGTCATTGAAAAGATCCAGGTTACTCCTTTGAAGGACAGGATCAATCATCTGGTGGACAAAAGGCTGAGAGGTGAACTTTCCCGATGCAACAATTGTTCCATGGCCTGTGGCGATATTCCCATCCCTGATTAATGTGCCCCGTATGGACTTTGATGTAGAAAAGATAAGACAGGATTTTCCATTGCTTTCCCAAAAAGTACACGGACATCCCATCGTCTATTTTGACAACGGGGCCACCACCCAGAAGCCCAGGCAGGTCATTGAAACGGTACGCAGGTATTACGAAGAGGAAAATGCGAGCATTCACAGGGGTGTCCATTTCCTGAGTGAACGTTCCACTGAAACCTATGAAAAAGCAAGGGAAAAGGTCAGGAAATACATCAATGCAGCATCAACAAACGAGGTTATTTTTACCAGCGGAACCACCGGATCCATCAATGCACTGGCATTCAGTTTCGGGGAAAAGCATCTTGGACCCGGCACCGAAGTGATCATTACTGAGATGGAACACCACTCCAACATCGTTCCATGGCAGATGGTCTGCGAACGAAAGGGTGCCAAATTAAAGGTGGTCCCATTTAATGAAAAGGGAGAACTGGTGATGGCTGAATTTAAAAAGTTATTGTCAGACAAGACCAGGATCGTTGCCGTTACACAAATTTCAAATTCACTGGGGACCATCAACCCTGTTAAAGAGATCATCCGCCTGGCGCATAAATCCGAGGTCCCTGTACTTGTCGACGGGGCCCAGGCCATACCCCATGAGAGCATTGATGTACGGGACCTGGATGCAGATTTTTATGCATTCTCAGGCCATAAGGCATATGGCCCTAACGGGATCGGGGTACTGTATGGTAAAGAAAAATTACTATATGACCTGCCTCCTTACCAGGGAGGTGGAGATATGGTTGATTGCGTTTCCTTTGAAAAAACCACATACGACCAGTTGCCTTTTAAATTTGAAGCAGGCACCATGAACTATATCGGGGCAGCCGGATTGGCAACAGCGCTGGATTACATAAGCGGTATCGGACTCGATCGGATCAGGGAATATGAGAAATACCTGCTGGAATACGCCACCATGAAGCTGATGACTGTATCTGGACTGGAGATCTATGGCAATGCTGCTGAAAAAATCAGTACCATTTCATTCCTGATGGATGGGATACATCCCTATGATGCCGGGATGGTGCTGGACAAACTGGGCATTGCGGTACGCACAGGTACCCATTGTACCCAGCCTGTCATGGATCATTTTAAGATCACCGGGACCCTTCGTGCTTCTATGGCATTTTACAACACAACCGGGGAGATTGACAGGCTTCATGCCGGACTCCACCGTGTTCGTGAAATGTTCGGATAGTCTGCCTTCCATTGATTATATTTGCGGTAAATTACAGGAACGATGAACATGAATGAAATACAGGAAGAGATCATTGCAGAATTCGAAGTATTCGACGACTGGCTGGACAAATACAATTACCTTATCGACCTCAGCAATGATCTCCCCATCATGGATCCCAGATACAAGACCAATGAATACCTGATCAATGGATGCCAGTCAAAGGTATGGCTGAGGGCTGACCTGGTGGACGGGAAGATCAGGTTCACAGCTGATTCGGATGCCATCATCACCAAGGGGATCGTTTCCCTCCTTATCCGGGTCCTCTCTGAGAGGGATCCTGCAGAGATCATGGACACAGACCTGGTATTTATTGACCGGATAGGGCTGCGTGAAAACCTCTCCCCTACCCGTTCAAATGGATTGCTGTCAATGGTGAAACAGATGAAATTATATGCCCTGGCATACAAGACCAAGATGGCTCAACAATGACAATACGGCACTGCTGGTGGTATACCTGACTGGTGCAGATAAAGACTCAGATTATGGAGAAAGACAATGAATTCCTGCAACTGGAAGACGCGATCATAAATACCCTGAAAACCATTTATGATCCTGAGATCCCTTTAAATATATATGACCTTGGATTGATCTACGAGATAGATGTGGACGATGATAACAATGTTAAAGTCCGGATGACACTCACCACCCCGAACTGTCCCATGGCAGACAGTATCATTGCCGAAGTACAGCAAAAGCTTGAAGCCACTGAAGGAGTAAAATCAGTCAACCTCAAGCTCACCTTTGATCCGCCCTGGGATGAGTCCAACCTGACCGACGAAGCTAAACTTGAACTGGGACTGCTTTAAAATCCTTCCCCTGTCTTGGAAAACCTGCCTGCAAATAGCCGCAAGATCAAGGAAAAGGCAATTGAACTGGGGTTCCTTCAGGCGGGTATAGCCCGGGCATGTCATCTAAAGGAGGATGCCGCAAGGCTCAGGGAATGGCTTGGTATGGGCTTCCATGGCAGCATGGGATACATGGAAAACCATCTTGAGAAGCGGGTTGATCCACGTGAACTGGTGGAAGATGCCAGGTCGGTTGTGGTGGTACTGCAAAATTATTTTACCAGGAAAAAACAGCTTGATGACCAGGCACCGCTCATTTCCAAATATGCATACGGGAAAGATTATCACCGGATCATGAGGAAAAAACTGCAAAGCCTGTATGCATATATGGAGACCGATATCGGTGCTCATTCCGGGAGGGTATTCGTTGATTCTGCACCCGTCCTGGAAAGGGCCTGGGGGAGACAGGCCGGTTTGGGATGGATAGGAAAGCATTCCCTGCTCCTGAACCGGAAACATGGTTCCTGGTTTTTTATCGGGGTGATCATCACTGACCTGGACCTGGAACCTGACAGTCCCACGAATGACTACTGCGGGGATTGCTCCATGTGCATAGATGCCTGTCCCACTAAAGCCATCCTGCCCGGCAGGACCCTTGATGCATCCCGTTGCATTTCCTACCTTACTATTGAGAACCGGGAAGACAGGCTTCCCGAGGAATTCCGCAGCCATATGCAAAACCGGGCCTTCGGATGTGATATATGCCAGGATGTTTGTCCCTGGAGCAACAATGCCCACCCCCATTCAGAACCCTGGCTGGACCCCCTTCCGGGTCTACTGGAAATGACCCGGCAGGATTGGGTGGACCTGGACAAGGAAAGGTTTAACAGTCTCTTCGAGGGATCGGCGGTAAAGCGTGCCAAATATACAGGTCTGCGCCGGAATATAGATTTTCTTTAATCGGAGTTCACCACCGTAAGGATGATCCTTCTCTGGGACCGGGGACCGTCAAACTCGCAGAGGAAGATGTTCTGCCAGGTAGACAGTCCGAGTTCACCTTCCATAATTGGGATGGTTTCACTGGGACCGACAATCCCGGCCTTCAGATGGG
>DAOUVF010000278.1 GCA_030667765.1 Bacteroides sp. | reverse complement strand
CCTACCTGGCATCAGATGAACTGGAGGGCCGTGCCACAGGGGAGCCCGGTCTTGACCTGGCAGCCAAATACCTTGCTGAACAGGCAGCCAGGATCGGACTCGAACCCATTGATGAAAACAGGGATTACTTCCAGGAATACACCCTGGTAAAGAAAGTCCAGGACCAATCAACATCCAGTATCAGTATCACCCGCGAAAATGGATCCATTGCTGAAGTCAGAAAACCGCTTTATTGCCTTAATGCGAAATCCGATACGATTGATCTTAGTGGAGAGCTTGTATTTGCAGGCTATGGTATCTATTCAGCCAAAGATAACTACAACAGTTTTGAAAATATAGACCTGAAGGATAAGATCGTACTGGTAATGAGCCGGGGACCGATGGATCATGTCAATGATATCAGCCTGCTTCAGAACAGGGACTGGAATGACCTCAGCACATGGAGGTATAAGTTAAACGGTCTCGCCATGCGTATGCCAAAAGCGATATTATTGGTCATGGATCCAAGGTCAGGTTATCAATCCATGGATCAATATGCAAGTGGAATGATCCGCTATTTAACCAGTTCAAGCATAGTCAAAGAACTTGGCGGCCAGCAAAGAAGCATGATACCTGGTATGTCTGCTAAAGTACTATTCATCCACAGGGCAGCCGCCGATAAAATGTTGCAAGCCTCCGGTAAAACCTTAGATGAATTACAGGACAACATTGATTCTTCCCTGAAACCCAATTCATTTGTAATTCCCGACACCCGGATACACATATACACCAGGTACAACAGGGAAGAGAAACCAATCCCCAATGTGGCCGGACTGATCGAGGGTAGTGATCCGGAAATGCGAAAGGAAGCCATAGTATTTACGGCGCATTTTGACCATCTCGGGCAAAACAAAAGAGGTGAGATTTACAATGGCGCAGATGATAACGCCTCAGGCACAGCCGCCCTGATTGAGATCGGAGAAGCCTTTGTAAAGCAACAGAAGGATCTCAAAAGAAGTGTCCTGATCCTCTGGTTTTCCGGCGAGGAGATCGGCCTTTTGGGTTCAAAATTTTATGCTGACCACCCACTTATCCCCCTGGAACAAACCGTTGCAAACATTAACCTGGATATGATCGGGGCAGTCCGGACGTCCCGGGATACCGGCTTCATTTACCGTGAGAAAGTCAGTGTCGTTGGAATGGATTCGATCAGTGTGATCGGGGGACATCAAAGTGCGGAACTACTTGACATCCACAATAAGAGCACTAAGAAAATGGGCATGGCCAGTGACTTCAGCATGAATTCTCCGGACCACCCCTACAGGTATTATTACAGAAGTGACCATTACAGTTTTGCCAAGAATGACATTCCGGTCCTGTTCTACTCTACAGGCATACATGTTGATTACCACAAGCCAACAGACAATTATGAACGGATCAATTTTACGAAACTTGAAAAAGTAACAGAACTTGCCTTCCTGGTTGGTTATAACCTGGCCACACAAAAGAAAAGAATCAAGATTGACAATCCGTTTTCCGAATGGTAGGCGGAATTTGAAATCAATAAAATTTTAATGAAATTCGTAGCATTAATAACCTTAAGAAATCAATCCATATGCCGGTATCCAAAAACTTCCTTGTCCCGATAGACTTCCGCCCTGAATCCGAAATGGCACTGGAATATGCTGCTTTTATAGCAAACAGGATTGGAGCCACCCTCCACCTGATCTATATCATCGAGGAGGAATCGCCTTTGCTCAAGCTTGTGCTGAAAGATGACCAGCGGGATATGATCATCAGGGGGGCAGCGGATAAACTTGATGATGTTGCAGGCAAAGTCCTGACGGGTAAAAACATCCCATTTACAACAAAGATCAAACAGGGCAAAGTCTATGAAATAATCATTGAAACTACCGGCGAAGTTAAGGCTGATTTCATATTTATGGGGCGTACTGATTCATCCGATATGATGAAAAATTTCGCAGGTACCAATACCATGCATATTATCAGGGGAGCCGATGTACCGGTGATCACCCTCCGTAAGAAGCCTGAATATTTCGGTTGTACACATATCATTCTGCCCCTGGATCTAACGAAACAAACCATTAGAAAAGCCACAAATGCAGTAGCTGTGGCTCGAATGCTGGATGCCAGGCTCACCATCTTATCTGTCTTGCGGGAAGATAGTAAAGGCAAGGAAATCAAGTATATTTCCAAACTCGATGAGATACGCACCAATTTAAGAAGCCTGGACGTTGACTGCGATATAAAACTTATCAAGAACTCCACTGATGCTCCAAACATAATCCTGAATGACGCAGTAAGGGAACTTGAGGGTGATCTTGTCATGATCATGACCCAGCAGGAGTTGCATATCACCGAGTACTTTGTGGGATCTGTAGCCCAGGATATCATAAACCTCTCCGATTTCCCGGTTATGAGTATCAATCCACTCGTCAGGGAAGAGAAATGGATCCCTGATCCAATGACCGAAGTTTTTATCAACCCCATACAGATGCTGGATCACTGATCCGGGTCAAAGATCCTTTTGAGAACTCATAGACAGGTGGTATTATATGTCCTGATGATGGTAATCCTGGCTTCAGGTATAAAAGCCTTCCAGTATCCATAATCTGAGCCTATCTTAATCAATCTCATCAATGGATTTGAATTTCAGGTATTTCATATGCTTGCCTGTCCCCAGCAACAAACCGTCCGGGTCTTTCAGCATTTTACCATCATGAAATGCAAAGGTCACATGATTCATGAATCCGGCTATATAACAAATCGTTTTATGCAGGCTGAATGTCGGTACACGCCATTTTATATCCTCGGTGGCATCCGGTACCACCTCGTAGATCAGTTCTCTCAACCGGAGTATAATGTCACGGAAAACCGGATCAAACTGATCAATGTATTCTTCAACCTCCGGATCAGATCTCATGATTCAAATTTAACCCAATTATAATATTTATAATATTTCAGAAGGGAAAATCGAATGCATTGCTTGCGAAATTCTGAGTCAATATTGTCATTTTGTCATGTTTATTTAATATGTACCTGTCTTTTTGGCAGCTTTTTGGTACTGATTGACAGTAAAACCTCGTTGGCATATACTTTGACTTTGTGCCCTCAGAATTTATGACATTAAGTTTAATTAAAATAAATGGAGGACAAAGTCATGTTAGCTAAATTCAACAGAACATATCCAGGTTTTATGGATGAATTCTTCGGAAAGGATTTCTATCCGGCTCATTATGAGAGAAATGGTTTCAAAAGCCTGCCGGCAGTAAATATCACTGAAAGTGATAATGGTTATACCATTGAGGTTGCTGCTCCGGGACTGAACAAGAAAGATTTCAAAATCGACCTGGACAAAAACTCTCTGACCATTGCATCTGTAAGCGAAGATAAGCAGGAAGAAAGCAATGAAAGGTATACCAGGAGGGAATTCCGTTATACCAATTTCAGCCGTTCTTTCACATTGCCGGAAACAGTTGATGGTGACAAGATCAGTGCTGTTCATAAAGACGGGATCTTGTACGTAGATGTTCCAAAAATGGAAGAATCAAAAGAAAAACCCGCAAGGCAGATTGCTATCAAGTAATACAAGTTCAGGTTTGATTTTCATGGTTAAAGGGGCTGTCGCAAAATGACAGCCTTTTTTTAGGTGGGTATTAAAACGCAGCCGGTTTTGGCATGCAGTATTGTATGTAAATTGCAGCTTAGATTAGTGAATGATGAAATTGCTATTTATCACAAACCTGAAGGCATTTTTGCTGTTTATTATTCAGTATTTATCACTGGTTCTGCTGATCGTTACCGGTCCTGTTTTCCCCAGCAGTTCGCCTCTGTGGATCTTCTACATTGCAGGCTGGATCCTGGGCATATGGTCAATACTGGCCATGGGGATTGGCAATATTAATGCCGGTTCGGATCCCTTGCCGGAAGGAAAACTAATTAGACGTGGACCATATGCCGTGATCAGGCATCCCATGTATGCTGCTATCCTGCTGGTGTTCACCCCACTGCTCTTCGACCCTTTCACAATTTCCAGGCTATTCATAATGATGGTTCTGATAATCAACCTTCTCCTGAAAATCAGGTACGAGGAAAAGCAAATGAACCTCTCCTACTCCAATAAGTATCGGGAATATTCAGCCGGCACCTGGCAACTGATCCCCTATGTTCTATGATTTTGTGATTCTCTTAGCTACATTTGTATGTTAGGAGAAGAACAGACCTGATGGAAGAATACAAACCTGATAAATATATTACCGAGGATCAGATCGAGTTGGCAAGGTTTGCAAAGGCGCTCAGCCACCCGGTTCGAATCTACATTCTTCAATTATTATCCCGGCAAAGCTGTTGTTACAGTGGAGATCTTGCAGAGATCCTGCCCATTGCCCGATCAACACTCTCCCAG
Source organism: Bacteroides sp. (assembly GCA_030667765.1). Lineage (GTDB taxonomy): Bacteria > Bacteroidota > Bacteroidia > Bacteroidales > SM23-62 > SM23-62. The sequence goes on along the minus strand of DAOUVF010000278.1, from coordinate 263 downwards.
CATCTCAAGGAGTTGAAACGAGCTGGTTTGATCCAGGGGACCACCAGGCCACCCAGGATCATGTACTGTCTGAATCACGAAGCATGGGAAAAGGTTAAAGATTCATTTACTGATTTTCTTGAAAAATAATAATTTTTTTAATATGAGTATCCGCTTGCATACCTAAAATTCATTTTTATAGCTTGCACAAGCAATTAGTAACCTATCGAACAGTTTATCACCGAAATATCGCCTATTATATTTATAGCAAAACTCATTGAGAT
>DAOUVF010000267.1 GCA_030667765.1 Bacteroides sp. | reverse complement strand
GAGCGAAGGCAAAGAGAACAAGGGCATATTCCCGGCCAGTGTTAATTTTACGGCCGACCTGCATTCCATGGGACAGTATATCCAGGAAGGAGAAAGAATCTTGTTCGAAACCGTAATTTCCGTAAGTAATCCCGACAGGCATCTTTCCATTCCTGAGGACGAGGGGAACCTGGACCAGCTTAATTACCTGGCAGGGAAACGTATCAATGAGGTGAACAAGATGGCCGAACTCGGGACACTCCTGGCACATATTGATGGAGGTGTCCCCAATATGCGGATAGAAATACCGGCCATCAATGAATACCACCTGGGAGAGCTGGTATATTTCTTTGAAATAGCCTGCGGCATCAGTGGTTACCTGCTGGAAGTCAATCCTTTTAACCAGCCGGGGGTGGAAGCTTACAAGAAAAACATGTTTGCCCTGCTGGAAAAGCCCGGATTTGAGGATGAGACCAGGACTATCCAGGAAAGACTTAAGAAATAGTAAGCTCTCTTCTATCCCAGCTGCTGATCTTCCAGGAAGTCGCCAAGCACATCCTCCAGGTTTGGATTCCCGATTTCCTGCAGATCATAGAATACCCTGGTCGTGGGCTTATTGATCTGGATGATCCTGGTCAGATCAATCGGTGTGCCGATCACAACAGCATCACAATCCGTATTATTAATAGTAGTTTCCAGGTCCTGCAGTTGTTCCTCTCCATAACCCATGGCAGGCAGCAGCACCCCTATCTCAGGATATATCTCGAATGTTTCAGCCAGTTTTCCAACTGTAAAAGGCCTCGGATCAACCAGTTCAGCTGCTCCGAATTTCCTGGCAGCCACTATCCCTGCTCCGATTTTCATTCCTCCATGGGTTAATGTGGGACCGTCTTCTACGACCAGTACCCTCTTGCCCTTGATCACTTCGACATCTTCCACCTGAATGGGTGAAGCCCCGTCAATTACCGTAGCACCGGGATTTACAAGGGCAATATTTTCACGGACAGTCTGGATGCCGGCTGCATCGGCACTGTCTATCTTGTTTATGATCACCACGTCTGCAATGCGTAAAGTGACTTCTCCCGGATAATAACTGAGTTCATGTCCGGGCCTGTGCGGATCGGTCACTGTGACCATCAGATCCGGTTGATAAAAAGGAAAATCATTGTTCCCTCCGTCCCAGAGAATGATGTCACAACCATCCGGATCCTTTTCTGCTTCCCTCAGGATGGCCTCGTAATCTACCCCTGCGTAGATCACATTTCCGCGTACAACATGTGGTTCATATTCTTCCATCTCCTCAATGGTACAATGATGCCGTTCAAGGTCATTCAGGGTGGCGAAGCGCTGTACTTTCTGGGCTACCAGGTCTCCATAAGGCATGGGGTGCCGGACGGCAACTACTTTTAAACCCTTGTTCATCAGTATCTCAATGATCCTCCTGGAGGTCTGGCTTTTTCCGCAACCTGTCCTCACAGCACCTACGGCAATGACCGGTTTACTGCTTCTGATCATGGTGGCCTTCCCTCCCAGTAAAACGAAATTTGCACCGGCTGCATTCACCAGTGCGCTTACTGCCATGACCTTTTGATAGGGGACATCACTGTATGAGAAAACAGCAAAATCTGCCTCAAGTTTCCTGATCAGTCCGCTTAGATCCTCCTCCCCGTATATCGGGATCCCCTTGGGATACAATTTACCTGCCAGCTGGGCAGGATATTTTCGGTCATCGATATCCGGTATCTGTGCGGCTGTGAAAGCCAATACGTTATAATCCTCGTTATCTCTGAAAAAGGTATTGAAGTTGTGGAAATCACGCCCTGCTGCACCGATAATAATTGCATTCTTTCTGGACATATCTGAAAAATTTTCATAAATATACACTATATGTATACAGGAGTTTATGATTTTTGTTAGCACATGTTATTTATCATGAGTATATTTAATTTATGAATTTTCTGGCTCATATATATCTGTCGGGGGACTCCAAAGAAATCCTGATTGGCAACTTCATTGGCGATTACGTCAAAGGAAAAAAGATTACCGGATATCCGGAGGAGGTGAAACGGGGAATCATGTTGCACCGGAAGATAGATAGTTTCACCGACAGCCATATTCTCACCCGCTCATCCAAAAAGATCATCTCTGAAAAATACGGCCTGTATGCCGGGATCGTCGTGGATATTTACTATGATCACTTTCTCTCTGCAAACTGGCACCTGTATTCGGAAATTCCACTCAGGGAATATATACATGACAGGTACAGGTTGCTGGATTCCGGATTTTCCATTTTCCCGGCCGGGGTTAAAAGCTGGTTCCCTTATTTTATCAAGAGTAACTGGCTTGAAACCTATATTCATTTCAACGGTTTGAACATGGTTTTCAAGCGGATGTCATACCGTACTTCACTCCCCGACCATTCTGAATATGCAGTAAGCCAGTTAAAGGAGAACTACGATTTTCTGAAGGAGAATTTCATTGAATTTTTTACCGATATGCGGGAGATGGTACAAAAGGATTACAATATCATTCTCTGATTATTGATCTTACACTACCACTTTCCTGAACACTTCCTGAATACCCTTTCAAGTTCTTCAGCATAGATCCCCATACTATCCTCCTCTATCTTCAGCCTCCTCCTTAATTCCCGGGAATAGAAAAAATCTGATTTACCAAATGCGGGCTTCAGGTCATTCAACCAGTATGCATGATCATTGTAGGCAGCAAAGAATGGCCTTCCGACCCATTCAGGATTCCTTGCCTGGAGAAAGTTCAGTACAAAAACCCTTTCGCCACGAACCTCTGTCACGCCTAAAATCTGCACCTTCCCGGGATTGGCTGACATGCTGGGGCCACGTACGGTGCGGCAGATACCGCTAACCTGTCCATACGCCTTCCGGAATATCTGCCAGGTTCTTCCCAGTGGCAGTGCAAAATATTCCTTTGCACCGGTATCTCTTGCTACAAACATATAATAGGGGATCATCCCGAGGCTGACCTGCTGTTTCCACATATTGGCCCAGATGTCTGCACCGGCATTGATATGGTTTAAGACGGGGGACTGCGTACGAATCTGTACACCGGTTTTAAGGATCCTGCCGATGGCTTCCTGTACGGCGCCTGTGGATAATTCAACGGGATGGCTGAAATGTGCCATAAAGGCCAGGTGTATGCCGCGGTCAACAACTTTCCTGAAAATATCCAGCACCTCATCAGCATCCGGATCGGTAAGATACCTGTAAGGCCAGAAGGCAAGTGTTTTGGTACCAATCCGGATATTTTTCAGTCCGGGTAGATCCGCATCCAGCAATGCATCCAAATAAACAGCCAGGTTTTTCGCACTCATCACCATTGGATCCCCGCCGGTAAAAAGCACATCAGAGATCTCAGGATGTTCTCTCAGGTAGCCAACCAGAAGCTCCGTTTCTTTCATCGCAAACTTCAGGTTGGATATCCCGGTAAATTGTGGCCAGCGGAAACAGAATGTACAGTAAGCATGACAGGTCTGCCCCTGGCTTGGAAAGAAGAGGGCCGTTTCCCTGTATTTATGCTGTACGCCCGGAAGGGGCTCTCCCTGGTAGGTGGGCACATTATGCTCCAGTTGTCCAGCCGGATGGGGATTCAGATCAAGACGGACCTGGTTCGCAATCCTGGAGACCTGGCTCTTGTCCGCTCCGGCCTGTATAAGTCCAGCCATGGATTCGAAATGATCGGGCCTCAGCATTTCCTTCTGGGGGAAATTCAGGCAAAACATTGGGTCCTTTGCATAATTATTCCAGTCGATCAGTTCATTTATTACATAATTATTGGTCTTAAAAGGCAGAATGTTCCCGACCACTTCAATGTTAAAAAGATACTCTTCGGGAACGTTTTTCAACTGGGGTATCTCTTTGAGATTTCTTAGGGTATAAGTCTGGTATTTCATAATTATAATCCTCCTTTACAATGTCTATCCGCGCAAAAAAATTAAGGCAGAGCTTTATAAGATACGAAAAAAATGGCATTTTCACAAACAATGAGCCCGGTATTTATTGAACTTCCAGAGGTAATATATTAACAATAAACAGGTTAGAATGGATGCCTCAATCTATATATAAACTTACTTTAATAGTTCCATTCTTGTGGCATCCAGGCGAAGCAGAATGAATAATAATATGGTAAAGGCCCAGAGGGATGAGCCTCCATAACTGAAGAATGGCAAGGGGATCCCGATCACCGGCAGCAGGCCGATGGTCATGCCGATATTCACTGCAAAATGGAAGAAAAGTACGGACACAACCCCGTAGCCGTAGATCCTGCTAAAATCCGAGCGTTGTCTCTCAGCAATTTTTATCAGCCTGATCAACAGAAAGATAAATAGCCCAATCACCAGCGAGGTGCCGACAAATCCCCATTCTTCTCCAACTGTACAGAATATGAAATCTGTACTTTGTTCAGGAACGAAATCAAATTTGGTCTGGGTTCCCTGCAGAAATCCTTTCCCTGCGAACCCACCGGAACCAATGGCTATTTTTGACTGGTTGACATTATATCCCAGTCCGAGTGGATCAGACTCCAGTCCCAGGAGGATATTTACCCTGTGCTGCTGATGTTCCTTCAAAACATTATGGAATACATAATCCACTGAAAAAGTAAAAACCGACGAACCAAACGCCAGCAAAAGGATCAGGTAGATATTCCGGAGCCTTTTCCTGTAGGCATATATCAGGTAAAACGGAAGTGCTGCAGCTACGGCCAGCAAAATGATATAATACCTGTTTATGGTAATCAGGTCCAGCCGGGATAACAAATACAGTAT
>DAOUVF010000193.1 GCA_030667765.1 Bacteroides sp. | reverse complement strand
GATGGAGCCGGGTGGTTCCCGCTGCTTGTTGGGTTCATTGCGGCTTTTGTATCCGGACTGATCGCCTGCAGGTGGATGTTATCCATCGTACGTAAAGGGAAACTCTTGTATTTTGGAATATATTGCCTGGTTATAGGTAGCATTGCCCTCATTTTCGGATCCATCTAATGCATCAAATTACACCTCATACGGATTTTATTAATGGTGCAGTGCTGTTGATTGACAAGCCGGTGGACTGGTCATCATTCGATATTGTAAAAAAAGTAAGGAACATGATCAGTAAAAAACTTGGCGTCAAAAAGTTAAAGGTCGGGCATGCAGGGACACTCGATCCGCTTGCGACAGGATTAATGATACTCTGCACCGGTAAGGCCACCAAAGAAATTGAGAACTACCAGGGATTGGAAAAAGAATATATTGCCACCCTTCACCTGGGTGCATCCACCCCTTCCTGCGACCTTGAAACGGAAGTTGACCAATCATTCCCGACCGAACATATCAACCTGGAACTGATCGGCAGGGTCCTCCAGGATTTCAAGGGTGAAACCATACAGGTTCCTCCTGTTTTTTCAGCCAAACGTGTCCGGGGAAAGCGTGCATATGATTTTGCACGGAAGGGGGAAGAGATTGCTATGCGTCCACAGTTGATCAACATCAGCGAACTGGAAATACTTGATTTTAATATCCCTGAACTCACCCTGAGGATAAAATGCAGCAAGGGAACCTATATCAGGTCCCTTGCCAGGGATATAGGGAAAGCACTGGATTCCGGTGCGTATTTAGCATTGCTTCGCAGGACCAAAATCGGTCAATTTTCGGTTGACGAAGCACTGATATTAAAAAAATTTGAAGAAATATTAATTAATTTGTAACAAAACACGTTTTCTTACGTATAACGGTACTCCACAAATTTAACAAAACCCTCGCGCATGAAATTATCCCAGTATAAGTATAACCTGCCGGAAGATCTGATCGCAAAGTATCCCTCTGGAAACCGTGATGAATCAAGGATGATGGTAGTTCACCGGGATTCTGGAAAAATAGAACATAAGGTATTTCATGAGATCCTTGGATTTTTCAATGACCAGGATGTCCTGGTATTTAATAATACCAAGGTTTTCCCGGCCCGGTTGTATGGAAATAAAGAAAAGACCGGAGCTGAAATCGAAGTTTTCCTGTTGAGAGAACTGAACCGCGATCAAAGGTTATGGGATGTACTCGTTGATCCTGCGCGAAAAATAAGGATAGGGAACAAGTTATATTTTGGCGAGGACGATATGCTGGTTGCCGAGGTGATCGATAATACAACCTCAAGGGGAAGGACCTTGCGTTTCCTTTATGACGGGGACTATGAAGATTTCAAAAAAACCCTTTACCGGCTGGGAGAAACCCCGCTGCCAAAATTTATCAAGCGTGGTGTTGAACCGGAGGACCGTGAGCGGTATCAGACGGTGTATGCCAAACATGAGGGAGCTGTAGCTGCTCCAACTGCAGGCATGCATTTCAGCAAACAGTTGCTTAAAAGACTCGAGATCAAGGGATGTGAGTTTTCGTTTATTACCCTTCATGTGGGACTCGGGAACTTTCGCTCTGTTGATGTTGAGGATCTGACCAAGCATAAGATGGATTCAGAACGCATTATAATTGTTGACGAATCCACCAAGATTGTGAATAAGGCCAAGGACAGGAAGAGCAATGTATGTGCTGTCGGCACAACCGTAATGAGGACCCTGGAAAGTTCAGTTTCCACCACTGGCTACCTGAAACCATTTGACGGCTGGACAAACAAGTTCATCTTCCCCCCTTATGAATTCAGCATTGCCAATATGATGGTGTCTAATTTACATCTTCCTCTGTCCACCTTGCTGATGATGGTATCCGCTTTTGCAGGTTACGATTTCCTGATGGATTGCTATCAGACTGCCATTAAAGAAAAGTACCGTTTCGGGACCTATGGGGATGCTATGCTTATCCTGTGATCTGAGATCAGATGCCAATTTTAAGTTCTATTATTAATTGGGTGAATACCAAGCGGCTTCACCAGATAGATCTTTTCAGAAAGTATCCCGTTGATGTGCAAAGGGAGACCTTCTTTAAATTACTGGATGAAGCGAAGGATACCCGGATAGGAAAGGAATTTTGCTTTGCTGAGATCCAGTCCTTCTCTGAATTCCAGGAAAGGGTGCCGGTCCGGAATTATGAAGCCTACAAACCGCTCATCAGCCAGGTCATGGATGGTGAGCAAAACCTCTTCTGGCCCAGCGAAATAAAATGGTTTGCTAAATCCTCCGGGACCACAAGTGATAAAAGCAAGTTCATTCCCGTCAGCTGGGAGGCCCTTGAGGATTGCCATTTTCGTGGCGGAAAGGACATTCTGGCCATCTATTCCCAGAATTATCCGGATAACAAATTATTTTCGGGGAAAGGGCTTACACTTGGGGGAAGCCACCAGATCAACAGCTATTCTAACCAATCCTATTACGGGGACCTGTCGGCCATCATTATTGAAAACCTGCCTTTCTGGGCAGATTTCATCCGGACCCCGGGCAAAGATGTTGCCCTTATGGATGAATGGGAAGAGAAGCTGGAAGAAATTATTAAACAAACCCTTCGGGACAATGTAACCAGTCTCGCAGGTGTCCCCTCCTGGAACCTTGTTTTAATAAAGCATATACTTGATTATACCGGGAAAGAGAACCTGCTGGAAGTCTGGCCAAACCTTGAATTATTCACCCATGGCGGGGTAAGCTTCACCCCATACAGAGAGCAATTCAGGAAACTGATCCCCTCGGACCAGATGCATTACCTGGAGGTTTATAACGCTTCAGAAGGACATTTTGCCGTCCAGGATGAACCCGCCAAAGATGACATGTTGCTAATGCTTGATTACGGGATATTTTTCGAATTTATCCCAGTCGGAAAGGTCGGGGATCCTCATCCCCAGGCACTCACAGTTGAGGAGGTTGTCCCGGGAGAGAATTATGCAATTGTTATTTCAACGAATAGCGGCTTATGGAGATACCTGATTGGTGATACTGTTGTATTCACTTCAACATTTCCCCATAAGATTAAGATCACCGGACGTACAAAACATTTTATGAATGCATTCGGAGAAGAAGTGATCATAGAAAATGCAGAGAAAGCGCTGTCCATTTCCTGTGCCAAGACAAACGCCGTAATCAGTGAATATACTGCTGCCCCGATCTATATGGGAGATGAATGTACGGGTTCACATGAATGGCTGATAGAATTTGAGAAGGCCCCAACAGATCTTGATTATTTTACCTCCATTCTTGACAATGCCCTGTGTTCAATAAACTCAGATTATGAGGCCAAACGATATAAGAGCATTACACTTGTCATGCCGACGGTACGAAATCTCCCCCGGGGTACGTTTTACAAATGGTTAAGTGCAAAGGGCAAACTTGGAGGCCAGCATAAGGTCCCACGGCTGAGCAATAACCGTAAAATTGTGGATGAGGTCCTTGGTATGGTTCATGAAGACAAATAGATGTGTACCTGATCATTTATATATCGCTCCTGGTTCAATTCCTCCTGCCTGCTGAATTCCAGTTTGTCAAATCGGTAAAGGTCGATGGCGTCAGGCATTTTTCAGACCCGATGGGAAATGTGTATATAATCAAGAACAACCACCTTGTAAAGTTCGTTCAGGATTACACACAGGCAGCAGAATACACCAATCTTTTTCTCGGTAATATCCATTCCATCGATGTATCTGATCCGCTGCGAATCCTCATATATTACAAGGATTATAACCAGGTCGTCTGGGTAGATAATTTCCTGTCAGAGATCAGCAGTCCCATTTGGCTGGACAACCTGGGAGTGGACCAGGCCCAGCTGGTATGTTCATCCAACCAGGGGGGATTCTGGATTTTCAATGGACTGAACAACCAGCTGCAGTATTTTAATGTCAACCTGCAGTTTGTACACGAGAGTATTACACTTAACAGCCTGACCGGGCCAGATATTCAGCCCACTTATATGCTGGAGAAAAGCCGTAATGTTTATCTGAATGTTCCCGGATTCGGTATCCTGGTATTTGACCTCTTCGGAAATTATGCAAAAACCATACCCCTCGAAATACCCGGTGAGTTCCAGGTGACCGATCAGAACCTGTTTTATTTTAAAGCCGGGGAATTATACAGTTTTAACCTGATGACAAACAGCACCGGAAAGTTGCAATTGCCCGAAGAAGACGGATTTATTAAAGTTGAAATGCAACCTGATTTTTTGTATTTATTCAGACATCAGGGTTATTCGATTTATAAAATCAGAGACTAGCCAGAAGCTGCTTATCATCTTCAGATTTATTTTGTACATTCGTGTCATTCGGGACTTCAAAACAAATCAGAAATGCATATTGCAGTTGCAGGTAACATCGGATCAGGAAAAACAACATTAACTTCCTTATTGGCAAAACATTACAAATGGGAACCCCATTATGAAGACGTGGATGATAATCCATACCTGAATGATTTTTATCAGGATATGCAGCGCTGGTCCTTCAACCTTCAAATCTATTTCCTGAACAGCAGGTTCAATCAGATCCTCGATATCCGGAAATCAGGCAAGGTAGTGATACAGGACAGGACGATCTATGAAGATGCATTCATCTTTGCTCCCAACCTGCATTCTATGGGACTGATGACAACACGGGATTTTGAGAATTATTTTACACTTTTCAACCTGGTCAGCTCCCTGATCGAACCTCCCGATCTGCTGATCTACCTGAGGGCGTCCATTCCCACCCTCGTGAATCAGATCCAGATCCGAGGCAGGAAATATGAAAACACCATCCGGCTTGATTACCTGAAACGCTTAAATGAAAGGTACGAGGCCTGGGTTGATTCCTATAACCTGGGGAAATTATTGATTGTAGACGCGGATAATTATAATTTCCCGGATAATCCTGAAGATCTCAGTACCGTCATTGACAAGATCAATGCAGAATTGCACGGCTTGTTTTAACCGCAGCAAATATTATTGACTTTCTCCTTTACGACAGCCCACTTTTCTTTATCCATTTTGGCACCTATCATTTCTGTTACGTGCCCACCCAAAATGGAACCGATTTTGCCACAAACCTCGAGTGATTGATCTTTGCAGTATCCATATAGAAAACCTGCTGCATAAAGATCACCGGCACCAGTGGTGTCAACGCTGTTAACCTTCTCGATGCCAATCTTGCATTTCTCACTCCCCCGTTTGACCATTGAACCATCCCGCCCCATTTTCAGGACAGCTACCTCTGCCATATCAGCCATGACATCAAGGGCTTTATTGGCTTTCACATGGGTCAGTGCTTCCGCTTCAGTTTCATTGGCCATCAGGATATCTACGTATTCCCTGATCAGTTTCTCAAGAAATTCACGGTTCTCACTGACTATATTATAGGTAGCCATATCGAGGGATATGATCAGATCATGGGCCTTGGCGACCCGGACTGCTTTCCTGATCAGTGCCCTGCTCTGCACAAGGTAGCCTTCAAGATGAAAATACTGGTATCCTTTGAATATATCTGAATCAATATCTTCCTGGTGAAGATCTCCGGCAGCCCCAAGAAAGGTGGCCATGGTCCTTTCTGCATCTTTACTGACAAGGGCAATAGACCGGCCCGTTTCATCCAGGTCATGGAACATAACAGGGGCAATATTATTTTCTTTCAGGTCCTTTTCAAAGAATTTTCCAAGGTTGTCTTTGCCGATCTTTCCCACAAATCCTGTTTCCATGCCGAGATTGGCCAGGCCGTGAATGGTGTTGGCTGCCGACCCACCGGAGGACTGTTGTCTTTGGAGTCCCAGGGTACCTGCGAGCAGGCGGTTTGAAAATTCTTTGCTGACCAATTGCATGCTTCCCTTCGGCAGGTCAAATTCCTTCAGGGTCCGATCACTTTTCAGAATGGTAAGCACATCGACCAGTGCATTGCCCATTCCTATTATTCTGCTCATAGGTAGTGGTATTGAAATAATTATACAAATATATTGGAATATTCATTTTAACCTACTATTTTCGCAGGGCAAAATTTTAACCTTCCTCAGTAGCTCAGCTGGTTAGAGCATCTGACTGTTAATCAGAGGGTCGTTGGTTCGAGTCCAACCTGAGGAGCCTGAGTGGACCGATCGGATTTTTTCCGGTCGGTTTTCTTTTCCTTTTGTATCAATAAAGTTTACATTAAACTTTTCCATTGACAAATCAATTCCATATACTTGCATAAACATTTTGTTTTATGCTCCG
>DAOUVF010000063.1 GCA_030667765.1 Bacteroides sp. | reverse complement strand
GCGCTGGTCTCAAAAACCAGTGGGCTTTGCCCATGCCGGTTCGATCCCGGCTCCGGGTACATTACTCCCCACAAACATTTCGTTTGTGGGGCTTGTTTTTTATTACAATTGCCAATATTTTTGTGCCCTATTAAGATAATGGAACATGATATTAAAATATACGACGCCGTTCTGCTCACCGATCCCAGGTATGTTTCACATGATAATCCTGACTGGTACATCCAATAAATATTTGATGATACCCTCATGAGAGTTGCAAATCAACAGTGATCAAGTTACGTGAATTATGCTAACTTTGCAGGCTGAAAGTCAGATAATTGCGCAAATCGCACAGATTCAACATGATCAACAGCAGTGATAAGCAGACACAGTTTGATATAAGGTATATTCAAATGGCCAGGGTGTGGGCCACAAACTCGTACTGTAAAAGACGCCAGGTTGGGGCCCTTATTGTAAAAGACCGCATGATTATTTCAGATGGCTATAATGGAACACCTTCCGGTTTTGAGAACGAATGTGAAGACGAGAACAATCGGAGCAAACCCTATGTCCTGCATGCCGAGGCCAACGCCATTACAAAAGTGGCAAAATCGAATAACAGCAGTGATGGGGCTACGCTATACATTACAGCTTCACCCTGTATGGATTGTGCCAAACTTATCATACAGGCCGGAATTATCCGCGTGGTCTATGCAGATGAGTACAGGATAGTCGATGGAATTGAACTCCTTGAGAAAGCTGGCATTGAAGTTGTACAATTGAGCTCAGTAATTGAACCATGAAGAAAAGTAAATTCAATATCATACTACCCCTTTTACTAGCTGTTTTCCTGATTGGTGGAATGCTTATCGGCAACCAATTGGATAAAATTTCAGAACCGAATGAGTTTGCCATATATCCCCGCATGAACAAAATCAGCGGAGTTATTGATTATATAGCCCGGGAGTATGTTGATTCTATTGACCGGAACAAGCTGATCGAGAGTACCATTCCCGAAATTCTTGGACAACTTGATCCTCATTCCATTTATATTCCCGCCTCGGCAGTAGCTGAATACAATGAGCCCCTGGAAGGGAATTTCAGTGGCATAGGAGTTTCTTTCAATATGCAGGAGGATACGGTTTATATCATGAGCACCATCCTGAATGGTCCCTCGGAAAAAATCGGCATACTCGCAGGTGACCGGATCATCAGGGTGAATGATTCATTGATCGCCGGGGTTAACATGGTGTCCACTGACATTGTAAAGATGTTGAAGGGTAAGAAGGGGACACGTGTAAATGTAAGCATTGTCCGCAGGGGCATTGAAGAACCCCTGGATTTTGAGATTACCCGCGACAGGATCCCCATTGCCAGTGTCGACATCGGATACATGCTCACCGATGACATTGGATTCATAAAGATCAGTAAATTCTCCCGGAGCACACAGAAGGAATTCATTGATGCTGTAGAGAAACTCAATGACCAGGGGATGCAGAAACTGATCCTGGACCTTCGCTATAACAGTGGAGGCTATTTGAATGCTGCCACTGAACTGGCGGATCATTTCCTGACGGCAGGTACACCGATTGTATATACCGAAGGCTATTCACAACCCAGGAAGGATATCATGGCAACTTCACAGGGTGACCTGCTCGACCATGATGTGATCATCCTGATAGATGAAGGTTCCGCATCTGCCAGTGAGATCCTGGCAGGGGCTATACAGGATAATGACCGCGGACTCATCATCGGGCGGCGCTCATTCGGGAAAGGACTGGTACAACAGCAAACCATGTTTTCTGATGGTTCTGCCCTGAGGCTTACCATTGCCAGGTATTACACACCTACCGGTAGGTCTATACAGAAACCCTATGAAAACGGTCTGGACGATTACCTGAATGAACTGCATAACAGGTTTGACCGTGGTGAATTTATCTATGCCGACAGCATCAAATTTGCGGATTCTTTAAAATACCTTACCCCGGGTGGTAAAACGGTTTATGGAGGGGGTGGCATCATGCCCGATATTTTTGTCCCGGTAGATACTTCTCTTTATTCTGACTATTACAATCAGGTATGGAGCAGGGGATTGCTTTATCGTTTTGCCTTTAAATATGCCGATAAAAACCGTGGCAAACTGGATGGTCTCGAGGACTATCAAGAAATGGTGGAGTACCTCGACATGCAGGATCTATTGGGCCAGTTCACAGCCTTTGCAGAAGAAAACGGAATTCATGAAAACAACGAGGAAATAATCCTTTCCCAACAGGTCATCCTGATCAGCATGAAAGCCTTTATCGCCAGGTTTATCCTTGACAACGAAGGATATTATCCCATCATCCACCAGATCGATCCCACTATTCAGAAAAGTCTGGAGATCTTCACTCAAATATAACCTCCCCTGCTGGCTTAAATAGTTCCGGGACTTCCCTTGTTACTTGAACTGCCCTGTAAACCAGGCTGGATTGACGAATGTATATGCCTGGTTATCAGGGCATCAGTAAAATTTCTTCAGGTGACATTAAACCTTTTCCAAGAAACCATATCTAAAATTCAGATAACAGATTAACAATCATTAATATTAAATCTGCCATGAAGAAAATAGACAGAAATTTTAAATTGCTTGTTGCCATTATTGTTGTATTGGGACTTTCCCTGAGTGTAATGGCACAACCGTACCAGAGAAGACAAATGCCGCAGCAGTCCATGAAGGCTCACACCGGTCTACAATTCCTTGATCTGACAGAAGAACAGAAAGATCAGATTAAAGAGATCCATCTTGCTCATATGAAAGATGTGCAACCCAATAAAGATGAAGTAAAAATCAACAGGGCTAAAATCAATGCACTTCTGAATAATGATGATCCTGATATGAAGGAAATTGTCAGCCTTGTTGAGGCTAATGGAAAACTCCTTACCCATATCCAGGTGAAAAGAATTGACGAGAAGATCAATGTGCGGAGCCTCCTGACCGATGGGCAGAAGATCATTTATGATGCACACAATGAAAAAATGAGGGACCGGAGAGCTATAGCTCAATACTACAGGCATAGGAGAACCCCAGCAAGAAATAGATTTTAGGTTTCGGCCGGAGTTTCTCGCTGAATGCCCGGATAAGGCTTAGTGAAGTGGTTCAGCAGGAAGCGGGAAAATCTCCGCTTAATTAGGTTGGTTTTTAAAACCTGTCAGGCAAAGCCCTGGCAGGTTTTTTTACTGGTAAACTTCATCAAGGAATTTCAGGACGCCTTCCAGGGACTTTTCCCTTTCTTCAATAAATCCCATATGACCTGAATTTTCAAGTATCAGAACACTGGTTTTTGAAGCAAGATTGAAATGCTCTTCATAAACACTGAAGGGTATATAGTAGTCTTTTCCCCCTGCGATGATCATTACAGGCTCAACGGAATTCTTCACCACATCCCGGCGATCAGGCCGGGCCTTCATGCCGGCCAAGGCACTTATGATCCCTTTATCCGAAGTCTTCAATGCAATGTCCTTGGCCCATCCGATCTGCTTCTGGAAGGAATCATGATGATCACTTGCAAAAGCATTTGGGATATTCAGTTTGATAAACTGGCTCTTTTTCCCTTCTTTGACCAGCAGAGCTTCCTTGTCCCGGTTCACTTTCTTATCCTCCGGGTCAGGCAGGGCATGAGAATGGAACAGGCAGAATCCGACTATGATCTCAGGGAAAATATCTGCCAGAGCCAGGGTAGCATACCCCCCCATTGAATGGCCGATCATCACAGCACGACCAATTGATAAATGATCCAGAACTGCCTTCACAGAATCTGCCATTATGGCCATTGTATTCATGGAACTGTATATCCCTGATTGGCCATGTCCGGGCAGATCAACGCTGATCACCCTGTAATTTTTGGCAAGTTTTTCCGCGAATCCATTCCAGATCTCAAGAGATTCCAGATAACCATGTATCAACACTACCGGATCTCCTTTGCCCAGATCGCTGTATCTCAGGTTGGCATCATGATAGCTGATGGAACTTATCATAAAATTTCAGTTTCTTTTTCCTGAATGGATAGTTGAAGATAAAAAAAAAATGATTCACCTATGCATCAAATCTTCAATTTCCTCAGAATCAATAGTTATATCTTCCATTAAATCTACATTGCCAGCCTCTGTAACCATGATATCATTTTCCAGCCTGATGCCCGTTTTTTCAGCAGGAATATAAATCCCCGGCTCACAAGTCAGCACCATTCCAGGCTTGAGCATTTCCTGTTTGCTCCCTACATCATGAACGTCGAGCCCCATAAAATGTGAAACACCGTGCATAAGATACTTCATATGTAATGGTTCCTGTTTAGGTTGTTTCTGGATGTCCCTGGTGCTGTATAATCCAAGCCTGACATGTTCCTCCTCCCAAAGTTTACCAGCTGTTTTATTGATTTTGCCGATGGTCGTCCCCGGTTTTATCAGGGCCTTCACTTTCCTGAATACCCTGAGATTGGCATCATAAATATCCTTCTGCCTGGTGTTGAACCTGCCATTCACCGGAATGGTCCTGGAGCAATCTGCCGCATAATTTGCATATTCTGCCCCAAAATCAAGCAACAACAGATCCCCGTCATGGCATACCTGGTCATTTTTAATATAATGCAGGAAACAGGCATTTGCCCCGGAAGCTATTATGGGCTGGTAGGCATGACCGGCAGCACCTTTACTTATGAATTCGTAGCTTAGCTCAGCTTCAACCTCGTATTCCTTCTGTCCCTGTTTAACGGAGGAAAGAATCCTGTCAAATCCGCCTTTTGTTATCTCAACCGATTTCATGATCAGGGCCAGTTCCTCAGGCTCTTTCACCAGGCGTAGTTCTGTCATGATGGGTGAGAGTCTTTTCATTTCGTGCAGGGGAAATTCCTTTTTCAGTTTAGCAAGATAACGCTCATCCCGGGAGAGATGTTCGGGTCTGAATTTTACCAGTTCATGACAGGAACAATAAATATTTTCAGAATCCAGGATCAATTCACGTGCTATGGATTCAAATTCTTCCAAGTAATGAACATTTGCGATGCCAGATATTTCTTCAGCCCTTTTTTTACCGAGCTTTTTCCCTTCCCAGCTCTCCAGCTTTGGATCCGGTTCCCGGATAAATAGCAATTCCTTTCTGCTTTCAGAGGGATGATCCGGACATAACAACAGAATTGTCATCTCCTGCTCAATGCCTGTCAGGTAGAAAAGATCCGAATTTTGACGATAAGGGAAAAACTGGTCCCCGTTACGCAACATCTGATCATTGGAATGAACAAGGGCAACGGAATTTTTTTCCAGTTTGCCAACCAGTTTTTGCCTGTTTCGAATAAATAAATCCCTTGGTATCGGTGAATACCTCATGTTTTATGTTGAAGAACATCCATTAGGAATATTCCAACTATTAATTTATAAAGATAAAGATACTTAACTTTAATCCCGTTTCATGCTAACCGATATCCGAAAATCACCTTTATATGAGCAACATCTTTAATTCCTCCATCGGAAAGAAACTCATAGTGGCACTTGCAGGTTTTTTCCTGATCCTGTTTTTGCTGGTCCACATGGGGATTAATTTAACCCTGATTTTAGCTGAATCGTCAAAACCATTCAATGTTGCAGCCCATTTTATGGGTACTAACATCATTATCAAGGTCTTTGAGGTAATCTTATTCGCAGTTTTCCTGCTACATATCATTTATGTCCTAATTCTGCAGATCCAGAATTGGATCGCCCGTCCCAAACGCTACAAAATTCCCAATTTTTCCCAAATTTCTTTTTTTTCTAAATTCATGATCTGGTTAGGGGGCATCATTTTAATCTTTCTGGTTATACATCTTACGGATTTCTATTTCAAAAGCAAATTCGGGCATATTGAAGAGATCACTTATGACAATATCAGGTATTACACCGATTTAAGTTCACTGGTAATCCAGAAATTTCAAATCCCCGGAATCGTTATCTTCTATATTGCCTGTTTCCTGATTCTCGGATTTCACTTATGGCATGGCTTTCAATCGGCCTTTCAGACACTCGGTTTAAACCATAAAGTTTATACTCCTGTCATTAAGAAGCTTGGAATGGTTTACACGATCGTGGTAGTATCCGGTTTTACGATCATTCCACTTATTATATATTTCACCCAATAGCATAATAAAGCATAATATATCATGGCCATACTAGATGCAAAAATTCCTGAAGGTTCACTGGCAGAGAAATGGACCCATTACAAAAATTCTGTTAAACTGGTAAATCCTGCCAATAAAAAGAAACTTGACATCATTGTGGTTGGCACGGGAGCTGCCGGTTCAAGTGCGGCATCTGCCCTTGGTGAACTGGGGTATAATGTAAAAGTTTTTTGTTATCAGGATTCACCACGCAGGGCACATGCCATTGCCTCCCAGGGTGGCATCAATGCCACAAAAAACTATCAGAATGACGGAGACAGTGTATACAGGCTTTTTTATGACATGATCAAAGGAGGTGATTTCCGTGCGAGGGAAGCCAATGTTTACAGGGCAGCAGAAGTAAGCAGCCAAGTCATAGATCACTATACTGCCCTGGGTGTTCCCTTTGCAAGAGACTATGGCGGTTCCTTAACCAATCGCTCATTCGGCGGGGTTCAGGTTTCAAGAACTTTTTATGCAAAAGGCCAGACGGGACAGCAATGCATGCTGGCATCATATTCTTCACTCAACAGACAGATCAGTAAAGGAACGGTTACAATGTTCAGCCGCAGGGAAATGCTCGACCTTGTCCTGGTGGACGGAAAAGCCAGGGGAATCATTACAAGGAACCTTATAACCGGTGAGCTTGAACGTCACTCAGCTCATGCCGTGGTGCTTGCCTCAGGCGGATATGGCACTATCTATTACCTTTCCACGCTTGCCATCCAATCCAATGGCAGTGCTGCATGGAAAGCGCACCTTAAAGGAGCATTATTTGCAAATCCCAGTTTCGCTCAGATACATCCTACTTCTATTCCCCAGTTAAATGAATACCAGTCGAAACTGACATTAATGTCTGAATCCCTGAGAAATGATGGCCGGATATGGGTGCCAAAAGAAAAGAACGATAAAAGACATCCCAATGATATCCCTGAAGAGGATCGGGATTATTATCTTGAAAGAAGATATCCGGCATACGGCAATCTCGTCCCCAGAGATGTTGGTTCCAGGGCGGCAAAAGAACGCTGTGATGCCGGTTATGGCGTTGGGCCAACAGGACTAGCGGTCTATATGGATTTCAGGGATGCCATTAAAAAACAGGGCGATAAAACTATTGAAGCCAAGTATGGCAACCTCTTTCAATTGTATGACACAATTACAGGCATCAATCCCTATAAAGAGCCCATGCAAATCTATCCTTCAGCCCATTATACAATGGGTGGACTCTGGGTTGATTATAACCTGATGACAACCATTCCCGGCCTGTATGCCATCGGAGAAGCAAATTTTGCTGACCATGGCGCCAACCGGCTTGGCGCTGCATCACTCATGCAATGTTCAGGGGATGGTTATTTCATTCTTCCTTTTACCATCAGTGACTACATGGCTGACCAGATCAAAACACCTAGAATACCTGTCAACCTTAAAGAATTTGATGAAGCAGAAGAGAATGTCCGGAAAAGGCTCGAAAAACTTATATCGATCAACGGGACCCAAACCTCAACGTTTTTCCATAAAAAACTGGGGAAAATAATGTGGGATTATTGCGGAATGGTCAGAAACGAGGAAGGTTTAAAAAAAGCAGCGGAACTTGTAAAGGAGCTAAAACATGAATTCTGGACCGATCTTAAAGTTCCCGGTAACTTAAATGAACTTAACCAGGAAATTGAAAAAGCAGGCAGGGTATCGGATTTCTTCGATCTTGCAGGTCTGTTGATCAGCGATGCCCTGAACAGAAAAGAATCATGCGGTGCTCATTTCAGGGAAGAAAGCCAGACTCCCGATGGTGAAGCACAGCGGAACGACGATGAATATTTATATGTCGCAGCGTGGGAATTCAAGGGTGAAGAAAGACCTCATCAACTTCATAAAGAAAAACTCAAATTCGAGGAAGTTGAGGTGCAAGTCAGAAGCTATAAATAAACAAAATAAAATGAAAGTCAGATTAAAAATATGGCGCCAGGAAAATGCAAAAGCAAAAGGTGCTTTCGTTACTTATGATTTTGAGGAAGTTTCAACAGAAATGTCCTTTCTTGAAATGCTGGATGCCCTGAATCAAAAACTGATCAAAAAAGGTGACTCCCCCATCGCTTTTGATAGCGATTGCAGAGAAGGTATATGCGGTTCATGCGGACTATATATCAATGGAAGACCCAATGGTCCCGAAAAAGGTATTTCAACCTGCCAATTATCGATGCGGGCTTTCAAAGATGGCGATACTATCTATGTTGAACCCTGGAGGGCAAAACCTTTTCCCGTGATCAAAGATCTTATTGTTGACCGTTCTGCCTTTGATAAAATACTTCATGCCTGCGGTTTTATTTCCGTCAATACAGGCAGTGCACCTGATGGCAACTCAATACTGGTTCCCAAAGAATATTCTGACCTTGCCTTTGATTCATCGGTCTGTATAGGATGCGGAGCCTGTGTGGCAGCCTGCAAGAATGCATCCGCCATGCTTTTTGTATCAGCCAAGGTATCACACCTGGCCCTGCTTCCACAGGGAAGGCCTGAAGCAAGGGAAAGGGTGAAAAACATGGTCATGGAAATGGACAGGCTCGGATTCGGGAATTGCACCAACACCGGAGCATGCGAAGCGGAATGCCCGAAAGAAATAAACCTTACCAACATTGCCAGGCTAAACCGGGAATATTTTACTGCAAAGATTCTTTAAGATCTCATCATATCCTCGACCTCCTTTACAGTTTTCGGGATGGATTTACCGAGGACCCGGCTTCCTAAATCAGTAACGAGGATATCGTCTTCTATCCTGATCCCGCCAAAATCTTTATATGATTCCACTTTCTCATAATCTATATAGGCCGTGAATTTCCCTTCCGACCTCCACCTGTCTATCAGGGCAGGGATAAAATATATGCCAGGTTCCACAGTTATTACATACCCTGACTCCAGTTTTTTACCCAGCCTCAGATAGGCAGTCCCAAATTGATCACTTCTTTGGATTTCTTCACTATAACCTACAAGATTCTCTCCCAGGCCTTCCATATCATGAACATCGAGCCCCATCATGTGTCCGAGTCCATGAGGAAAAAACATGGCATGTGCTCCGGCATTCACTGCTTCTTCCACATCACCTTTCATGAGTCCCAGGTCCTTTAATCCCAAAGCTATGATCCTGGCAGCATCCCTGTGGATGTCACGGTATGGAGTTCCTGGCCTGATCTTATCGATGGAGGAAACTTCAGCCTCGAGCACGATTTCATAAATCTCCTTCTGTTTCTGGCTGAATTTTCCATCAACCGGAACGGTCCGGGTAATATCACCGGCATAATGATTCACTGTTTCCGCTCCGGCATCTGTAACTATTAACCTGCCTTGCTCCAGGATATTTCCATGATAATGGTTATGAAGTGTTTGTCCATCCATGCTGAGAATGATAGGAAAAGCAGTCATGGCACCATGACTCAGGGCTATTCCTTCGATGCAGCCTGCAATCTCCCTTTCATAAGTGCCAGGTCCGGCCATCTTCATGACAGTGGTATGCATCTCGTAACTGGTATCAACCGCCCTTGTAATATCTTCCACCTCTACGGGCTCCTTTATGGATCGTAAGGCAATCACACCCTTTATCAATGCAAGAGAGGCGCCTGGTTTTACCTTCTCCCATGGCAAATTTGTAAGCCTGGCTATCTCCAGCAGGGTATCATCCCGGTAAGGAGGAAGGTAATGTATGACCCGTCCCTTCTGCAGGGCATCTTCAAGGTATGCTGACAGTTTAATATAGGGCAGGACCTGGCTGATGCCTGCCTTTTCCCCCAGTAATTTCATGGACGGCAAATGTCCCATCCAGATAATTTCATCCAGGCTGAGATCGTCTCCGAAAAGGTAATCCTCTCCAGACTCAAAATCTATTATCCCTGCCAGTCCAGGCTGGTCGATTCCGAAAAAATACAAAAACGAACTGTCCTGGCGGTAATGAAATGTATTGTCCGGGTAGTTCACCGGACTTTCATTGTTGGCCGGGAATAAAGCCACTCCACTGGATAAATGTTTACGTAACTTGTTTCGTCTGGTTGAATAAACTTCTGCTTTAAACATGATTCAGGTATTTGAATAATAATTTCCCGAATTTAAAAGGAATTAATTATTTTTTAATGGTTTTGTAACCTTTTATCAAAAAAGTACGAATACCCTTGTGCAGCATCATTATTTCGCTATATTCGCACTCGATGCACAAATTATTAACACTGCATTAACATTTTTTCAACAAATGCCCTACAGAAGACTTCCCAACACTGACAGAGCCAGG
>DAOUVF010000136.1 GCA_030667765.1 Bacteroides sp. | reverse complement strand
AATCCTTCCGGAGCACCTTTTCCCTTACCCATCCTTACTTCCGCGGGCTTCTTGGTAATAGGCTTGTCAGGGAAGATACGGATCCATAACTGACCCTCTCTCTTCATATGCCTTGTCACTGCCTGCCTGGCAGCTTCGATCTGACGGCCTGTGATCCAGCTTGCCTCCATGGCCTTAATACCAAAAGACCCGAATGAGAGCTGATGGCCACGCTGGGAATTCCCCTTCATCCTGCCTTTCTGCCTTCTTCTGTATTTGGTTTTCTTCGGTTGTAACATGCTCTATATCTTATTATTATTTCCGTCTTTTCTTATACCCGCCACCCTTTGGTTTTGTGCTTTTCACGCCGATGTTGGGAGAAAGGTCTCTCTTGCCAAATATCTCACCGTTACAGATCCATACCTTGATCCCGATAACACCCACTTTGGTGCGGGCTTCACAAATGGCATAATCAATATCTGCACGTAATGTATGGAGTGGGATGCGTCCTTCCTTATAGATCTCGGAACGGGCCATTTCTGCACCCCCCAGTCTTCCACTGATCAGTACCTTGATCCCTTCAGCTCCCATACGCATGGTAGAAGCAATGGCCATCTTAATGGCTCTCCTGAAAGAGATCTTCCCCTCTACCTGACGTGCTATATTGTTCGCTACAATGGTAGCATCCAGTTCCGGTCGTTTGACTTCGTAGATATTAATCTGTACTTCCTTTTTGGTGATCTTTTTCAATTCTTCCTTGAGCTTATCCACCTCCTGTCCGCCTTTTCCAATGATGATCCCTGGTCTGGCTGTATTTACCGTTACCGTGATCAGCTTCAGCGTTCTTTCAATGATGATTTTGGAAATACTGGCCTTGGCAAGTCTTTCATTGAGGTATTCACGGATTTTGTTGTCTTCAACCAGTTTGGTAGAATAATCATTCCCCCCGTACCAGTTAGAGTCCCAACCTTTGATGATTCCCAGACGATTTGCTATTGGATTTGTTTTCTGTCCCATCTAAATATCTTTAAGATTCAATAGTAATTGCACTATCCAGAACAACGGTTATATGATTGGATCTTTTCCTGATCCGGTGTGCTCTCCCCTGGGGAGCCGGCCGCAGTCTTTTTAAGACCCTGCCACTGTCTACATATATTTCCTTCACATAGAGGCTGCTGTCTTCAATCCTGACCCCTTCATTCTTCGACTGCCAATTAGAAATTGCTGATAAGATCAGCTTTTCAAGCCTGTGTGATGCTTCCTTTGGGCTAAACTTAAGGATATCAAGCGCCCTGTTCACGCCCTCTCCTCGGACCTGGTCTGCTACCAGCCTCATTTTTCTTGGAGATGTAGGACAGTTTTTTAAAACAGCAAAATATTTACTCTGCTTATCTTCCTTTATCTGGTTTGCTCTGTTTCTTTTTCTGACTCCCATTGTCTGAATGTTTTATAAACCTTTATCCAACCTTACCGGGCTCTCCCTCCATGTCCCCGAAAAATTCTGGTGGGTGCAAATTCACCAAGCTTATGCCCTACCATGTTTTCCGTAATATAAACCGGGATGAATTTATTACCGTTGTGAACAGCGATTGTATGTCCCACAAAATCAGGAGAGATCACGGACCTTCTTGACCAGGTCTTTATGACCGATTTCCTTCCCGAATCATTCATGTCTGAAATTCTCTTCTCCAGTTTAAAGTCAATAAATGGACCTTTTTTCAGTGATCGGCTCATTATATAATCAGATTAATTTATTTCCTGGTTTTCCTTTTTTCCACAATATATCTGTTAGAGTCCTTCTTCTTGGACCTGGTCTTGTAACCTTTGGCCAATAATCCGGTTCTGGATCTTGGGTGCCCGCCTGAAGCCCTTCCTTCTCCTCCACCCATTGGGTGATCGACCGGGTTCATGGCAACTCCACGTACCCTTGGCCTGCGGCCCAGCCAGCGCTTCCGTCCTGCTTTCCCTGATTTTTCCAAATCGTGGTCAGGATTCGATACGGTACCCACAGTAGCCTTGCAGGTGGTCAGTACCATCCTGGATTCACCGGAAGGCAGCTTGATGATGGCATATTTTCCATCCCTGGATGTTAGCTGGCCATAGGAACCGGCGCTGCGAGCCAGTGCGGCTCCCTGTCCGGGTCTCAGTTCAATATTGTGGACAATGGTACCCAGGGGCATATCTCCCAGCTTCAAAGCATTTCCCACATCGGGACTGGCATCCTTGCCTGACATGATCTTCTGTCCAACTTTCAACCCGTTGGGTGCAACAATGTATCTCTTTTCACCATCTTCATAAACCACCAGGGCGATCCTGCCGGACCGGTTCGGATCATATTCAACGGATTTAACCACTGCAGGCATTCCATCCTTCTCGCGTTGAAAATCAATCACCCTGTATCTCTTTTTATGTCCGCCTCCCATATACCGCATGGTCATCTTGCCAGAATTGTTCCTGCCTCCTGATCTTTTCATGGGCTTAACGAGGGATTTTTCAGGCGTACTCCTGGTAATCTCATCGAAGGTGCTGATGACTTTCTGTCTCTGACCTGGTGTTACAGGTTTAAATTTCCTAACCGCCATTTTTCCTAGATATTGCTATAGAAATCAATCATTTCACCTTCTGCAAGGGTAACTATTGCTTTCTTATATGATTTTGTTTTTCCGGTTACGACACCGCTTTTTGTAAACCGTGATTTTGCTTTCCCACCATATCGTAGGGTGTTGACCGACTCAACCGACACTCCATACATTTTCTCAACAGCCTGCTTGATCTGAATTTTATTGGCATTCTTGTGTACCACAAAACCATACCTGTTCAAATCTGTCCCAAGCTTGGTCATCTTCTCGGTTACTATCGGTTTAATTAAAATTTCCATGTCCAGTTAAATTAAGATGCACTCTTCTGAAGAACGTCAAGTGAACTCTCAACAAAAATCACAACAGATGCATTCATGATGTCATATGTATTTAATTCTGACACCGTTATGACCTTAGAGTCTTCCAGGTTCCGAGATGACAAATATATATTCTGATTAGGTTCGGATAGAACCAGCAATGACTTTTTATTGTCGACATTCAGGCTTTTGTGGATATCGTAAAACTCTCTTGTTTTAGGCACTTCCAGGGAAAAATCCTCAACCACCAGAATGCCTTTATCTTTGGCTTTATAGGTCAGGGCAGACTTTCTTGCCAGCTGTTTCAATTTTCTGTTGAGTTTGAAGCCATAACTTCTGGGCCTGGGACCAAAAGTTCTGCCCCCCCCTCTGAATATTGGAGATTTGATGCTGCCGGCACGGGCTGTTCCTGTTCCCTTCTGCCGCTTGATCTTACGGGTACTGCCAGTAATATCAGCACGCTCCTTGGTCTTGTGTGTTCCCTGCCGGTTATTTGCCAGGTATTGCTTTACGTCCAGGTAAATCGCATGATCATTCGGCTCAATCTCAAAAACATCCTTTTTTAGATCAACTTTCTTACCGGTGTCCTCACCTGCAATATTTAAAACTGATAACTTCATTACTTTTCAATGATTAAATATGATCCGTTTGCGCCGGGGACTGATCCTTTCAGCAGGAGAAGGTTTTGATCGTGAATGATCTTCACTACCCGGAGGTTAATGACTTTAACCCTTTCACCGCCGGTCTGCCCGGCCATTTTCATTCCCTTGAAAACGCGGGATGGATTTGAAGATGCACCCAGTGAGCCAGGGGCCCTCATCCGGTTATGCTGTCCATGCGTGGCATCATTAACGCCGGCAAATCCGTGCCTCTTTACCACACCCTGGAAACCTTTTCCCTTGGAAATACCCGATACATCAAGCCAGGTATCATCGTCAAAATAATCGACCGATATTACATCGCCGGGTTTCCAGTCTTTTACAAACCCCTTCAGTTCAATGGTCTTTTTCTTGGGAGTAGTCTTGGCCTTCTTAAAGTGCCCTAACATGGCGTTGGTAGTATGCTTTTCCTTCTTCTCATCATAGGAAAGCTGGACCGCGTTGTACCCATCATGATCAACTGTCTTGATCTGGGTTACAACGTTTGGCTTTACCTCAATCACTGTACAGGGAATATTCTTTCCCTCCTCATTAAAGACCGAAGTCATACCAACCTTTTTACCTACTAAACCTGGCATCTTACTATAAATTTATTTATTACACTTTAATTTCAACTTCCACACCGCTGGGTAATTCCAGTTTCATCAAGGCATCAATGGTCTTGGGTGTGGAACTGTAAATATCCAGCAGCCTCTTATAGGAACTCAGCTCATACTGGTCCCTCGATTTCTTATTTACAAACGTCGATCGAAGAACAGTAAAAATCCGCTTGTGCGTTGGCAGCGGTATTGGTCCGCTCACGACAGCCCCGGTGGATTTTACTGTCTTCACGATCTTTTCTGCTGATTTATCAACCAGATTGTGATCGTATGATTTCAGCTTTATTCTAATCTTCTGGCTCATGTATTATCTTATATGTTATCAATAATATTCATTAAGCAAACAGCGTCCTTCCCTGCATTTTCTCCAACAGCTGTTTTGATATTTCAGGAGGAACCTCATCATAATGAGAAAATTCCATGGTGGATGTTGCCCTGCCCGAAGAAAGTGATCTGAGCACAGTCACATAACCAAATTTCTCGGCAAGCGGGACCTTGGCCTTGATCACCCTGGCACCTGCCCTGCTTTCCATCCCCTCAACCTGTCCCCTGCGGCGGTTAAAATCTGATATTATATCGCCCATATACTCTTCGGGTGTTACTACCTCAGCGGCCATAATGGGTTCCATTAAAACAGGATTAGCCTTCCTGGTGGCGTTCCGGTAACCTATTTTTGCCGCAATTTCAAATGCCAGCTGGTCCGAATCAACCGGGTGAGA
This sequence comes from Bacteroides sp., assembly GCA_030667765.1. Lineage (GTDB taxonomy): Bacteria > Bacteroidota > Bacteroidia > Bacteroidales > SM23-62 > SM23-62. The sequence continues at coordinate 2,683 of DAOUVF010000136.1, read as the reverse complement.
GGAACCATCGAGCAGCGTGACCTTCAACTTATCAAGTGGAAAACCTGCCAGTGGTCCGTTTCTCATCGCTCCCTTGAATCCTTTTTCCACTGAGGGGATGAAATCCCTGGGAACATTGCCGCCTTTCACCTCGTTGATGAACTGTAGTCCGATTACATCATCATCCGCAGGTTCAATCCTGAAGGTAATATCAGCAAATTTCCCACGGCCGCCCGTTTGCTTTTTAAACACCTCACGGTGCTCAATGGACTGGGTGATGGCTTCCCTATAATTTACCTGCGGTATCCCTTGGTTGCATTCCACATTGAATTCCCTTTTCAGCCTGTCCATCAGGATCTCCAGATGAAGTTCACCCATACCGCTGAGGACTGTCTGCCCGGTATCCTCATTTACCTTTACCTGGAATGTGGGATCTTCTTCCATCAGTTTTCCCAAAGCCAGACCCAGCTTATCAATATCATCCTGGGTCTTTGGCTCGACGGCAATACTGATCACAGGATCCGGGAATTCCATGGTCTCAAGGGCTATCGGTTTCCTGGGATCACAAAGTGTATCTCCGGTTTTGATATCCTTAAACCCGACCACAGCACAGATATCGCCTGCCTCAATCATCTCTTTCGGATTCTGCTTGTTGGCATGCATCTGGTACAGCCGTGTTATCCTTTCTTTTTTGTTTGACCGGGAATTTAATACCTGGTCACCGGCTTTTAATGTGCCGGAATACACCCTCAGATAGGCAAGCCTGCCAACAAAGGGATCGGTGGCAATTTTAAAGGCCAGTGCCGTGAGAGCCTCAGAGGAGTCCGGATTCCTTTCCTCTTCTTTTTTGATAAAAGGATTTTGCCCCGATACTGCTCCAACATCGATTGGACTTGGAAGCAGTGCAACGATCCCATCCAGCAAACGCTGTATCCCCTTGTTCTTTAAGGCTGCTCCGCAAAATACAGGTACGATCTTGAGATCGACCACCGCCTTGCGGGTCACTTCCATGAACTCCTCAACAGTTATTGACTCCCTGTCCTCAAAATACCTTTCCAGAAGGTCATCATCCTGCTCGCATACTGCCTCTACCAGGTTTTCCCTCCAATTTTCAGTCTCCTCTATCAGGTCTTCAGGAATATCTGTATACACATATTTCATCCCCATGGCCTCGTCTTCAACCCACTGTATGGCCCTTCTTTCAATCAGGTCAATGACACCTGTGAAATTTTCCTCTGATCCTATAGGGATCTGCATGGGGACAGGACGGGCATCCAGTTTTTCCTGGATCTCGGTGACCACACGAAAAAAATCCGCTCCAACGCGGTCCATTTTATTCACAAAAGCAATTCTCGGCACCTTGTATCTATTGGCTTGTCTCCATACGGTTTCAGACTGCGGTTCAACACCACCCACCGCACAGAACACGGCAACGGTACCGTCAAGCACCCTCAGGGATCTTTCTACCTCAACTGTGAAATCAACATGCCCCGGGGTATCTATTATATTGATCTTGTATTCCTGATCGTTGTAATTCCAGAAGGATGTGGTCGCGGCTGAAGTAATGGTAATGCCACGTTCCTTCTCCTGGATCATCCAGTCCATGGTTGCTGCACCATCATGAACCTCACCAATGCGATGTGTAAGACCCGTATAGAACAGAATCCTCTCCGTCGTGGTGGTCTTTCCGGCATCGATGTGAGCCATAATACCAATATTCCTTGTATATTCCAGGTCTTTGTTCATGATTGTAATGCAATCCCTTCAAACGTCTCAGTGTTATATTCTGAAATGTGCAAAGGCCTTGTTCGCCTCTGCCATTCTATGCATATCTTCCTTTCTTTTAAACGCGCCACCTTCAAGTTTGTAAGCAGCTACTATTTCGGCGGCGAGATTTTCACTCATTGACCGTCCTGAACGCTGCCTGGCGAAATTGATCATATTTTTCATACTGAGAGAAACCTTTCTTTCCTGCCGAACCTCTATGGGTACCTGGAAAGTTGCTCCACCTACCCTGCGGCTCTTCACCTCTACCTGAGGGGTAATGTTGCTTAGTGCCTGCTTCCATATATCCAGCGGAGTTTTCCCTTCTTCTTTCACCTTTTCATCAACCAAATCAATAGCCTCATAGAAAATAGTGAGTGCAGTACTCTTTTTGCCACTGAACATCAGGTTGTTTACAAATTGTGTAACCAGCCTGTCCTTATATTTTGGGTCGGGCAGTAAGATCCGCTTTTTAGGTCTTCCCTTTCTCATTATATATTATAATATTATATAGGTTTTACTTCTTGGGCCTTTTCGTACCATATTTTGATCGGCGTTGCGTCCGCCCTTCCACTCCGGAAGTATCCAGCGCACCTCGTATCAGGTGATACCTGACACCCGGTAGATCCTTCACCCTGCCACCCCTGATCAGCACAATAGAGTGTTCCTGGAGATTATGCCCTTCTCCCGGGATATATGCGTTCACTTCCTTCTGATTTGTCAGCCTTACCCTGGCCACTTTCCTCATCGCTGAATTAGGTTTCTTTGGCGTGGTAGTGTAAACACGCACACAAACACCTCTTCTCTGTGGGCAGGCATCCAATGCAGGAGCCTTGCTTTTCTCGATGTTTTTCTTTCTTCCTTTTCTTACTAACTGTTCTATTGTAGGCATATAATATCGCCGTTTTTAATGGGTTAAAACTACTTTAGTAAATCGGTT
>DAOUVF010000207.1 GCA_030667765.1 Bacteroides sp. | reverse complement strand
GGCCTGTTTGAACAGGTCCCGGACACGGGATGCACCGACACCGACAAACATTTCCACGAAGTCAGAACCCGAAATGGAGAAGAACGGTACATTGGCTTCACCTGCCACTGCTTTGGCAAGGAGGGTTTTTCCTGTACCCGGGGGACCAACAAGCAGGGCGCCTTTGGGTATTTTCCCGCCGAGATCAGTATATTTTGAGGGATTCTTAAGGAAATCCACGATCTCCTTAATCTCTACCTTGGCCTCCTCGAGTCCGGCTACGTCCTTGAAATCAATCTTGACATGTGAGTCTTTGTCGAATATCCTGGCTTTGGATTTTCCAACATTGAAGATATTCCCTGCCCCACCTCCTCCGGCGCCTGAACTCATTCGCCTGAATATAAACAGCCAAACGGCAACCAGCAGCAGAATGGGGAGCAGCCATCCAAACATTTCCCCGAAAATATTCCGTTTTGTTTCATATGTGACCGGAATTTGTTCTTCCTCGGGAAAATTTTGCATGGCAACCTGCAATTGTTGCTCAAATACCTCTACAGAACCGATCGTAAAGTAAAATTGCGGTCCGGATTTGGGCAGTGGAGAAAAACCTTTGCCTTCCTGATCCTTGTATTTGCCCGAGGCAAGCTTGTCCGGTTTGATATATACCTCGACCCGTTCCTTATTGACAATGATGATCTTCTCCACGTCATAACCCTGCAACATCTCCTTCTCGAATCGCTGCCTTGTGATCTCCTCCACTCCGCTTCCCAGGTTCAGAAAATAGGTCCCGATGATTGCCAGGCCTATGATGCCATAGATCCAGTAGACATTGAACTTGGGACGGGGAGTAATACCTTTTCCCGGTTTATCGTCTGATTTGGGAGGCAGATCCTTTTGATTTTTCTTATCTGTCATAGTCTTTTATTTCAATTTCCGCATCAGCCCACAGTTCTTCCAGCTTATAATATTCCCTGGTTTCCTGCTGAAATATATGCACCACGATGCTGTTGTAATCGAGCAAAACCCATTGCGCATTCTCATATCCTTCTGTATGCAAGGGACGGATTTTATACTGCTTTTTCAGGTAATCTTCAATATGTGCGGCAATGGCTTTTACCTGGGTATTCGAATCGCCATGTGCTATGATAAAAAACTCACAAACTGAATTATCTGTTTTTGTAAGGTTAATCTGTACAATGCCTGACCCCTTTTTCTCCTGAATGCAATCTATTATTGTCCTGCCTAATTTACCCGGGGCGCTCTCCTGAGTTTTATTCATCCGCTGATTTATCGCAAAAGTAATGATTTTTAATGATTCTTACTGATGTGAATCTTCAAAAGGCATGCCATTTAAACGGAAAATAACGAACTTTGTCCATCCGGGGATATGAAATACAAAATTTGTCAGAAGATTATGATTATCAGAAAATTAAGCAATGAGGTCAGGCAATACCGGGAAATTGATTCCACCAACGGGGAGATGAACCGCCTGCTCATGACTGAAGACCTGGCAGAAGGGTGCATCATCAGGGCGGAGTACCAGCATGCAGGCAAGGGACATGCCGGAAACAGCTGGCAAAGTGAAAGGGGGATGAACCTGTTATTCAGTATGTTGCTGAAACCTGATTTTCTATCTCCTGAACAGGCTTTCCATCTTTCGAGAATTGCCAGCCTATCACTGCATGAAGTCATTGACAATCAGTGCGAAGAAACACAAATAAAATGGCCCAACGACATGTTGGTCGGGGATTACAAAATGGCAGGCATATTGATTGAGAACATGATTATCAGCCATACCATCAGCCATAGTATTATCGGTATCGGGGTCAATGTAAATCAGACAACTTTTAATCCTTCCATTCCCGCCCCGACTTCCCTGAAGATTGAAAAAGGGTGCCATTATGACATGAACAGCCTGCTGAAAGAATTCAGAAGTTCCATGGAGAGATGGTACAATACACTTATAACGGGTAATGAGAGATTGGTCATGGAGTCATATAATCAAAGGCTTTACCGGTTGGGGGTTACAGCCTACTACCGGTCAGCTGCGGGCAAATTCACTGCTATTATCAGGGATGTGCTTCCTTCCGGGGAGCTGGTGCTGGAATCCGGGAAGGGGGACATTTTGACATTTGGGTTCAAGGAAGTGGAATATCTGGGGATCATTCCGCCGGATCATAACTGATCTTTTCAGCCTGTTCAATCAGGGTATCGATAAAGTTCTTCAGGGGTTTCCTGACCATGGTTGCCATCATGGGGTTCAGATTCACTTCTGTTGTGATTTTTATCCTTGAATCCCCTGGTTCAATCTCCTTGATCTGTATCCATAACAGCAGGTCGAACGTGGTTTCCTCATCGCTGGATATCTTGATCAGCTTGTGAGGTTCTTTCTCGATGATCCGGAGTCCGGCCTGGCCTATCCCTTCAACTTTAAACCTGCAGGTATCATCGGTTGATTCAAAATCCTTAACCTTATCCTCAGGGATCAATTGATTGAAATTGTTGAAATTGGAGATATAGTTGAATATTTTCTCTGCAGGCTGTTTAACAACCCCTATTCTGCTTTCAATTCTTGTCATGCGTATAATTTTCAGGATTTTGGGCGCCACCGGGCCGGGTCTTTGCGCCAGCCTTCCAGTGTTTTAAGGAATTCAGGCTGAATATAGCCGGTATGGACAGCCTGCTCAATCAGATCATGGTAGTTTCCCAGGCTGTGCAGTTCTATATCCGCCTGCTTGAAATTTTCGACCGCCAGTGGAAATCCATAGGTGAAAATGGAAGCCATCCCGAGTACATTCATTCCGGCTTTACGCAATGCACTTACTGCATTCAGGCTGCTTCCCCCGGTTGAAACAAGGTCCTCGATCACGACCACCGTCTTTCCCACGGAAACATCTCCCTCGATCAGGTTTGCCATCCCATGTGATTTCTGGGAAGATCTGACATAAATGAGAGGCAATCTCATTTCCCCGGCCACCAGGGCGGCATGTGCAATGGCACCCGTGGCAACCCCGGCAATTATATCCGCTTGCATGAATGATGCCTGTATTTCCCGGATGAATGAATCTCTTATGAAATCCCTGATTTCCGGGTAAGAAAGGGTTTTACGGTTATCACAGTAAATGGGTGAAGTCCATCCGGAAGCCCATGTAAACGGGTTTGCAGGATCTATGATAATTGCTTTACTTTGTAATAAGTACGAGGCTAGTTTAACCGAGGTCTTCATTCAACAAATGTATAAAGTTTTTTTCAACGGCCGAACCATTTATCTTGATGATACCCTGCCTGATATGACCAAAGTCGGAAGGGATTATGTTTGTGCTTTTGAGAATATCACGGATCTCCGGCCCCAGTTAAAGCAATTTCTGGAACCCAATAGAAAGGGAAATCTGTACATTTTCCACGATAACCAGGATGCCCTGTTCAAGACCTTCCGTCAATGTTTCAATAATATTGATGCTGCTGGCGGACTGGTACTCAATGAGCGGGGAGAGATCCTTTTAATTAAACGGCGTGGTAAATGGGACCTTCCCAAAGGTAAAGCCGAACCGGGCGAGTCACCGGAACAGACAGCCCTGCGGGAAGTGGAAGAAGAATGTGGACTCACCGGCCTTATCCTGCAACGTTTCCTTATCAGTACTTATCATATTTATAAACTCAATAATGACCTGATGTTGAAAAAAACCGAGTGGTTTGAAATGAAATACAAGGGTGAATCGGCACCCATCCCCCTGGCCAAGGAGGATATCAGTGAGGTTCGCTGGATCAAGCGTGTCAGGTTAAATGAAGTTTATGATAATACCTATACCTCCATTATTGATGTCATCAAAACGATCCTTCCCGCCTGATGATTAATGTCAGCCTACTGAGTTTGTAATTGCCTGAAAGTCGCTTCAAAATTTTCCACTGGTGATGGGGCCGGTGACAGGATCAGCTTGCCTTCGGGACCTATCAGGAAGTAGGATGGGTAGGTCCGGATATCATAATCATCGATGACCTGCGGCTGGTTTGAGAAATGCAGGAATGTCCATGGATAACTGTTGTTCTTCATCAGGACCTGCATGCTTTGAAAACTATCATCCACAAGGATGGTCAGTATCCTGACCTGGTCCTGCAGGCGTTGCTGAAGGACCTTCAGGTATTCGTATTCCTTGATACAATAATAACTGAATGAATTGCAAAAAACCAGGTATATGTATTCTCCCTGGAAGTCGGACAGGTGAACCAGCGTGCTGTCATGATCATACAGTGCAAAATCCGGCGGGGCATAACCTGGCAGCAACCTGGTGATCTCCAGCATAATGTCCCTGACCATCGTTCTGTGTAAGTCTATGCTGGTGTTTACCTGTAAAGAATCAAGCAGCTGCAACATAGAGGACCGGATATTCTTTTGATCAAAGAAACCATCATAAAATTCCTTCAACAGGATTAACTCGCGCAGTGAGTCATTCCTGAGAGAGGCATCCCGGACCAGGATTTCATTCAACCCGGAATAATCCTTATCCCTGTTCAGGACCAGGGGCAGGTTTCGTTTCGGGTACTTTTCACTGAACCGGTCAAAAAAATCATTGAATATTTCATTGAACAGTTCCATATAGGCAGGATTCTGATACCTCACAGGCCTGTCCAGGAAAAAGTCCTCCATGATCCGCTGGCTGTTGACCTGGTTGCCGTAATGATTCAGCAGACCTATCCGGTAGTCCATGTAGGCCGAAAAGAATGGGGAAGTGATATCCTTGAAAGGGGTTTGCAGATTCCCGACAGCATCCTTCAGCTCCTTCTGGTTGATCCTGTCAGTGTATGCATTAACAGCGAATTTGTAGTAGTATGGATAAAAATAATCGTTGAAAGCATGTATCAGGAAATTAAGTTCTTCATCCTTTCCCGGGACAGTCAGCTCGCCTGTCGTGCCCGTCACTTTTAATGATATATGCACGGATGTTTCTTCAAAAAACTGGTTCACCTCGTCAGCCATGGATTTCTGCCGTTTCCGGGGCAGCCTGATCTCGTAAACCATGCCTGGTTCTGCATACATGTAACAATTATAAACGCCAAGATGTGAGAATATCAGCCTGGTTTTTTCCAGTGTAAGGGTGCATTCGAAAGTACCACTGTCGCCTACAACGCAGGATGCAATCTCTTTTTCACTGAACGTGATCATGTTCGAGTAGCTAAAAAAGACAAGGCTGTCACCGGCATAATCAACTGACTTTCCGGTGATCTTTACAGTCGCTCCGTCTGCATGTCCATACCCCCATAACAGGCATGTCAGGAACACAATGATACCGGGAAGTGTTTTATTCATGCCTGGGAAATTTTGACAGGTCAATGACCTTTGGGATGAACTGGCTGGCATCTCCGCCCAGCCGGATAATATCCCTGACAATGGATGAATTGATCGGGGTATGTTCAGGAATGGTTAGCAGGAATACCGACTCAAGCTCCGGATACATGGCCTTATTGGTCTGGGCGATGGCCCTTTCATACTCAAAGTCAGAGGCTGTCCGGAGTCCCCTGAGAAGATACCGGGCCCCCTTCTGCCGGCAGTATTCAACCGTTAATCCCTGGAAACTCTCTACCCTTACCCGGTCATTTTCACTGAAGACCTGCCGTATCATCTGAATGCGTTGCTCCATGGAAAAATAGGCTTTCTTATTTGTATTGGAGCCAATGGCCACGATGATCTCATCAAACAATGGCAATGCCCTTGTGATGACTGATTCATGACCAATGGTAAAGGGATCAAAGGATCCGGGGAAAATGGCGATCTTATTACTCATAACAGGAATTGCTTGAATACAAAGCTACTTAATTTCCTTCTCTTTAGTTGAGCTAACGAACAGGATATTCCCGATGTCTTCATAATCTGAAAAGATCTTGATCCCTTCAGTCTTGATCAGCTCACTCCTGAAGCCAATGATGGTGAGATCTGCATCTACCGATTTCTTTGAAATAATGGCTTTCGGATTGGTCACAGATTCCACGGGGATTAATTCCACATT
>DAOUVF010000180.1 GCA_030667765.1 Bacteroides sp. | reverse complement strand
ATATTCCGCGTAGATGCTGCAGATGAAGCCACAAAGATGTCCACCACCCGTACCTTTAACATGATCGTACTCGGGGGCTACCTAAAGATCAAGCCCCTGGTAAAACTTGAAAATGTGCTTGACGGCTTGAAAAAATCATTGCCAGCCAGGTACCATCACCTGATCCCGGTGAACGAGGAAGCCGTTAAACGCGGCATGGAAATCATCCACGAAGTGACCGAAGCCTAGAAGAAGTAAAATACACCCAGCAGGGTACGAAAGTTACCCACTGCTTTGGAATCTTCTACCAATCCATCAGGGTTGATGGTGCCAAAGGCAGCAACCGTATATTCCAGTTCCAGTCCGAACCTCATCTTGCCAACATTATAAATAAGCCTTGGTGAGATGCGATAGATGAAATCGATATCCCCGCGGCTCCCCACTATCCCCCCGGCAGAGATATCCTGCCCGGCACCCAGGTTTTTGGTATACCCGGCAAATAAACCAGGCCGCCATTTGGGGTTATTGGAGTGGATCTCCGTCCAGAACGAATAACTGCTTGTCGGGGCATAGGTCATCCTTCCGGTTACCGGATCCACTGATGTAATGCCAAAACTACTGATCATCAGCAAATCGTAGTTGTTCTGCCCGAAGACCCCTTCCGCTTTGATCGTTAGTTTTTTAAGGGTCAACTTGCCGTAGAGTTCGGTAAGAAAGCTGCCTACCCCTTCAGCAGTATGATAACCCTGTTCTGTTTCAATAAGTGGGACGAGTCTTTTAAAACCAGCACCACCACCAAGGAGTATACCTGGGCTGTTGGCCGAGGGGGCCTTTTGATACTGGGCATGAAGATGCATTTCGGGGATCATGGAATTACGCAAAGCAGATATGCCCGCAGCGGATACAAAATCCGCGTGTGAATAAACTACGGCGGAAAACTTTATCGGTCCCAGTTTATGGCTCACCCTGATCTGGGGATTTCGTGCAAAGGGACCGAATGGCGCACCGGTGTTGAAGCTGAGTACCGCCGGAAAACATTCCGGAATGAACATTGGATTCCAGTATTGTCCCATGAGCAGTTCAGTATGCTCCCAGTTCAGTTTGATAAAAGCGTGCCGCAGGCGGAATTCGTTTAAATCCAGGTTGCTATGTCCGAAGAAGGACCCTTCTAATACGCCCAGGGTTTTGGCTCCCAGAATATCCGGACCGGTAATGGTTGCCCTGGCGCGGGTCCTGATGGAGAGGAAGTTAAAACTCCCCCTGGCATTGATGTCAACGCCCTCCGGGTCAAGCTTTTCAGGGGTGGGCCAGAGCAGGAAATGCCCACACCTCGCACAGACAATCTGCCGGCTATCGTAAAAATAATCTGTATTTATAAAACCGGAGAATTTAATCCCCCATTTGGATTTCTCCTCTTCCTGGGCGGAAAGGAAACTGCATGCAAAACCTGCGAGGAGTAAGAATAGAACTTTTTTCATTGCTTTCTGTTCATTGATAATTTTATTTCGGCTTGGGAAACATTTTCTGTATAAAATTTCTTTTCTTCAGTGGTTCACCCAATAATATATTCAGGTTATTTTCGGCTGTCAGGTTATCTTCCCACAGGTCCATGGCCTGCCGGTAACAGGATGCAGCCCCCTGGTAATCTTCCCGGTACCTGTATGCGAGTCCCAGGTTAGTATAGCTGACTGATAGTCTCCTCGGGGTTTCCTGTATGGCATCCTCAATCTCCTTAACCCGGTTTTCGACATAGGCTTCCATTTCTTTCGGGTCGCCTGTGTTTAATCCAATCCCAAAAGTGGCCAGCATCTGCTCCTTTATTTCCCCCGGCCCATTTTCAGCATACGCGGAAAGCCAGCTCTCATATATATCAATGCTCTTCCTGGCAGCCGATTCCCCCAATGCCATAAGGGAATCCTGTCCCATGTGATGATAGGGTGATGAAAGGCTGTCATAACTGAGTCCGAGGGTAAGGTATACCGCTGCCCGGTTGTTCTCCAGCACCCCGGTCTCAAAAGATCCGCAGTAATGGGGATACTGGCTGTATATCTGTTCTATTGAATCAAGGAGCCGGATCACCCCGTCATAGTCGTTGCTGCCGGCCAGGGCATTATAACCTTCGTATAGTTTACGTGCCGGCACTATCCTGGGATCCACGGTAAGGTTTTTACCCCGGTAATGCGAATAGGCCAGGAGAATGGTTATAACAACAAGAGCCATCATCACATAGATGAGGGCTCTTGGAAATTTGCCCGCGGCAGGAATCATTGCGAATGGACTTTTTCAATCAGGAATTTGCGAATTTCCAGGGGTGTTTCAGGGGTCATACGGGCCACGATGATATGGACCAGGATGGCCAGCGGCGCACCTATGATCCCGAAATACCAGGCTCCCAGCCAGTAAGAGATGAAATCATGCCCGGGCAGGACGGCTCCCATTTTCCCGGCGATGAAATAGGTCAGTGCCACCAGGGAGACCAGTCCGCCGGCAATCAATCCGGCTACAGCCCCCTGCTTATTTGAACCGCTCCACCATATCCCCAGGAGGAAAAGCGGGAAAATGGTACAGCCTGCCAGCGAAAAGGCCACGGCCACGAGTTGCCCGATCAGGGCCAGTTTTGCCAGGGCGATGGCTGTAACAATGGCTGCCATGAGGATGGTCCCCATCCTGGCAAACATCAATTGTTTTTTGGGAGGGGCATCCGGGTTGATGGTCTTTACGTAAAGGTCGTGTGCAAAAGCCGAGGCACCGGCAACCAGGAGTCCGGATACCGTAGAAAATGCAGCACTCACCCCGCCTGCAGCCAGGAGTCCAACGATCAGGGGATGTACATTGCCAAGCTGAGCAGTGTATACCACAATGGCATCCTTGGCCAGCCTTCCGATTTCCGGGCTGGCTGACAGCACCTTCCCGAACGCGGCATATGCAGGGGCACTCCAGTAAAGCACGCAGATGAAGAAGAGTCCCCATACAACCGACCACCTTGCATCACTTGCCCTGGGTACCACATAAAAACGTTGTATTACGTGGGGGAGTCCGGCGGTACCTACCATGAGGCTGAAGGAAATGGCGATCCACTGGTAGAATGTTTGTCCTGTTGCAGGATCAAAAGGCATGGCATATTCCGGTGCCGGCACCATGGCATATGCATGCCCGAAGGAGTTCACCAGCTGCCGGGTCTCGGCCAGCGGGATCCCGCTGACAACATCCGATACGACAGCGCCGTACCCGATCTGGGGGAGGAGCCAGAAATAATCAAATTTAAAAGTCAGGATGAACAGGGGGATGATGAAGGAAATGATGATGATCACATACTGGATCTGCATGTTCTTGGTTACCCCGAGCATCCCTGAGATCAGGGTGTAGGCCAGCACTACGGTACCCCCGATCACGACGGACCAGCCGTACGATACTCCCATGACCCATTTGAACATCAGGCCTATCCCTCCGAATTGGCCCACGCAATAGGATATGGAGATCAGGATGGCAATGATGGCGCCGATGGCGCGGAGGGACTGTGAATAATACCTGTCACCGATAAAATCCGCAGCAGTGTATTTCCCATACCTACGGATTTGTCCCGCCATAAGTATCAACAAGAGCACATAACCGCCGGTCCACCCGACCACATAGGCCAGGCCATGGTAACCTGCCCCGTACATCAGGGCAGCCATACCCAGGAAGGAGGCGGCACTCATCCAGTTCGAGGCTATGGCCATGCCGGAGCCCACCCTGGATATGCTGCGTCCGGCGGCATAGAAATCGGTCGTGTCCTTGGCACGGAAAACGATCCCGACCAGGACAAAGAGGCAGAGGATGGTGATAAGGATGATGGAAGGTCCGACCTTGAAACTGCCTTCGAGCTGGGTTGCACCGGTGGCAGCAGAGAGGATGGCAGGAATGGATATAAGCAGGAGGGGGAGTATTATTTTTTTCATGATGGAATTTTTGAATTGGTGTGGGGATGGTTTATTGATCTATACCGAGGATGGCATCCCTGCGGTCAGCGCGTACACAATACAGCCAGCAGAGTCCCACAAAAAGCACCAGAAGGAACACGGCGGTATAAAAGTAATGGAACGGAAATCCGAACAATCGCCCATCTGTGAGAATGGATTGGGGATGGATCAGGTAGAGTGACATGGCCGCCGGTATGGCTTCCCTGCTTTCGGGGCTCAGTGCATCCATCATGGAGGAGTTTAATTCAATGGAGACGAGGGTCGTCCTGACATCCCCGGGGGAGAGTCCCAATACAGGAGAAACGGCTGATGCCAGTTCATTTCTTGCATTTACATATTCAGGGTCTGTGATGTTTTCAATCTCCCCTTTGAGTTTTTCGAATGCAGCGATATCCTGCCTGATTGAAGCTCCCTGGTCCGGTCCTGCCAGCTGGTGGAGAGACCAGCTTAAACCGTTGTCCAGCGCAACCCGGTGCCCGGGATCAATAAAGTTCTTTCCGAGTACGGATAAGGAGGCCTGTGCAAATACCTGGAGGTCCTTATCTGAGGCGTTGCCGCTGCTGACCTGGTCCCACACCTGTTCAAATGCCAGGTAGGCAGGCTCGGGGGTTGGCTTACTGATTATTTTTAGGGTGATCTGGAAGCCAAATATGGCGACGGTCCAGATAATTACCAGGGAAATCACAATATTCCGGTTCAGCCGGGCCATTTCTGTGGCAGGCTTAAAAAAGCTGATGTGATAGTCATTAGGATTAGATTCCATAAGGTTCAGGGATTGAAAAAGTTTTGGGTTATAAAAAAGATCTGGTACTGTTTTTGGTTGAAGCCTGTAAATTTATATATAAAATTAATTTCTCCAGCAAGATTAAGGTGCTACAGAGAAATCTATAATGATTCCAAAGAAGAATGAGCCAATTGCTGCCGGGTTATTTCCGGTAGAAGTTCATTTCATCCAGGTATTTCCAGGCAGCAGGGGGGAGGAAATGACGTACATCCTTTCCGTTCCTTATGGCTTTGCGGATGAAACTTGAAGAGATCTCTATATGGGGGGCATCCACAACTTCGAGGTTTTCCTGTCCCAATACATCCACAGGGTATCCCGGTCTCGGGTAAATATAGCGCCGGTAATTTTGCTGTATCTCCGGGGCATTTTTCCATTTTGGGAAGGAAGGCAGGCCGTCGCTTCCCATGATGATCACAAACTGGTTTGAGGGATATTTCTCTCCCAGCCAGGCAAGGGTATCGATGGTGTAGGAGGGGGTTGGCATTTTGAATTCAATATCAGAGGCCATGAAACGCTCATCATCTCCAAGGGCCCGCTCCACCAGTTCCAGGCGATGATGGTCGGCCAGCAGTGTTTTTCTTTCCTTGAAGGGGTTATGGGGACTGATCACAAACCAGAGCCGGTCCATGTCGGTATACTCGACCATGTAATTGGCAATGGCCATATGGCCGATATGGACGGGGTTAAAGCTGCCGAAAAATAATCCGATTTTCATTCCTGTTCCAGGATTATAGGTTTTTCAAGGAAGTCCTGCACGATTTTTCTCCCTTTCATCAGGGTGTCTGCCAGGTGATCATTGACCAGTATTGCATCAAACCGGGCGGAATATTCCATTTCGCTTGCGGCTTTTGCCATCCTGTCGCGGATCTTATCATCCGTATCTGTGAATCTGTCTCTGAGCCTTTTTTCAAGTTCACCAATGGAGGGGGGCTGAACGAAAACAGCCAGCGCATTTTGCCCAAAATACTCCTTCAGGTTCAGTCCGCCGATAACATCCACATCAAAAACCACATGCTTCTGCCTGCTCCAGATCCGGTCAATTTCACTTTTCAGGGTGCCGTAATAATGATCCCGGTAAACTTCTTCCCACTCCAGGAAATCATCCTGTGCTATGTGCTTCCTGAAATCAGCCACGCTCATGAAATAATAATCCCGGCCATCTGCCTCTTGCTGCCGGGGTGGCCTGCTGCAGGCTGAAATCGAAAATTCGAGTCCCATGTCAAGCTGCAGCAGATGTTTTACAATGGTGGTTTTGCCTGCCCCTGAGGGAGCTGAGAATATGATGGCTTTTCCTTTCATCATTAGAATTAAGGATAAAATCACACATTGCCAGAGGGAAAATTCTGATTTGACCCTCTTTTTCTGAGCGATGCTCAAAAGTAAAAATTTATTGATTAATTTGATCTAATTTACAGGGTTTCATGCTCATTTCACGAGCATCATGGTTTTTGAAAGTACTTTACTTTCTGTTTTCAGGCGGTAAATGTAGATCCCATTTTCCAGTCCGCTTCCGTTCAGGATTATCCTGTATGTTCCTGGCAATTTATAGCCTTCCTCAAGCTGAATTAATGCTCTTCCACTAACATCGTGGACCGTAACAATAATATCTGCCGGTTCAGGGATGGAATATTCAATGGTTGTGGTTGACCGGAAAGGATTCGGATAGTTACTGAGCACGTAATTACCCGGGGAAGGATCAGCATCACGCGGTCCGTATCCGGTATTGGGTAAGTTGTCTATT
>DAOUVF010000020.1 GCA_030667765.1 Bacteroides sp. | reverse complement strand
TGTAAGCCCTTAACCAGCAGGTCCCTGTGCATGTGCATCCCGATGGAATGAAACTGCATGACAGCAGTCCCATTATAATAATCGATAATGAACCCGGGTAAGCCATCCCCTTCGGCATTCACCAGCCTGCAAACATTGGTTTTCTTATCATCCGGCAGTCCCAGTTTCGCTCTGGCAGCGAGAGCATCCTTGATACGGGTGATATAAAAATCCTCACCAATCTCCTCCTCCTTGAAGGATAGTATCCTGATGGCAATGGAACCCTCCTGGTAATGACCTGTTCCCAGAAATTCATCCTGGTTGGAGTAAATCTTAACAACATCACCCTCAGCCGGTTCCCCGTATATTTTTTTGATGGCCCCGGAAAAAACCCAGGGATGGTAGCGTTTGAGGGATTGATCTTTCCCTGAACGCAGAACGATCCGGACTAAATCTATCATTTTAACTGGTAGGTTTGGAGTTCCTGGTATATCCTGAGACAGACCCATGCATCCGTAGCTGCATATTTTCTCTGTGCCTTGTTGAGCTTCTCGGCATCCCAGTTCGATAATTGCTGGTTTTTTGAAATCCGGAATCCGAGCACTATCCCTGCCAGCTTAGCCACACCCTTATTCTCTATCCCGAAAGCCTCAACATATTTCTGCAGATCCAGGAATCCACCGGCTTTAAAGTCCCTGATCCTGCGCAGATCGATCAGGTCATCATGCAGGGCTGCTCCAACTTTGATAATGGAATCATCTTCAAAAAGTTCAATCAATTTATCAGGCAAATTCAATGAAGGAATCCTGATAAGAAATGCATGAAACGGGGTGGCAAGCTGAACCAGTGAGATCTGGTTTACCTGCCCTTTCCTGAAAGAAGGCTTGGTTTCAGTATCAAATCCCATCACTTTCTCCTGTTTCAGTACCGGCAGGTACTTCTTCAGTCCAGCCATAGAATCGACCACATGAATGGTTCCGGGAAATGCCTGTAAGGGCAATTTCTTAAGTTCTTCCTTATCTATGGTGGACTGAAACATCTCTTTTAACTGGATACAAGGTGAACAAAGAAACACAAATTCGCTTATTGAACCAAGCCTGGTCCCCGGCATTTCTATTTATTCCACGACAACCGCTCATCCAGTCCCTTGAGAATTTTATTATGATCCAGGAGCCAGCGGATCACGATAATGGACTTCTCTTTGGGAAGGTCCAACTCTTTTACAAGTTCGTCCAGTGAAAGTGGTCTTTTACGAAGGACTGTCCGGGCCTGTTCCAGGGCTCTGTCAAATTCGTATTTGTTCACATCAAGCTCCTGGTCCTGCATGCATACATCACATTGCCCGCATTTATCCCGGCCCTTTTCGCCGAAATATGCCAGCATGAAAAGGCTGCGACACCGGTTCTTCCCTGAGGCGTATTCCATCAGTGTATCGAGCCTGTCAATATACTCCCTTTTCCGGTCCAGGTAGTGCTCCTTGCTGATATGGAGAGATTTGACATCCAGCCTTTCTTCCGTAAATATGACAACCGGGGTCTTTTTCTGGGGGATATACCGGATTATCCCCATGGAACTAAGGCGCTTGAGGTACTGGATGATCAGTTCAGGTTTCACCTTGGCCTGGTTGGCAAGAGACCCTTCATAAATGGTTACATAGTCAGTGAAAAGTCCGGTATAGGTGCGCAATATAAGCTTGATAAAAGCATCAAAATCAACATTGGCAATCTGGAATTTATACAATTCATCACGGCTGACCAGGAATTTCAGCTTTGAAGGATTATATATTTCCTCTGTAAGTTCCAGGTATCCCTCAAGTTGCAGAAACTTCAGGCTGCTATAGATGGTCATGATGGACAGCTTATATCTGGCCGCAAAATCGGCCACATTGAAATCAAAAACCTGGTTCCTGGCTGTCCCCACAGGTATCTGGTAATAATTTCCAATGGCGCGGTAGATCTGCTTGATCTCATCGATCTCCGGATAGTTCCTACTTACGCGCTGTTCCACACTTTTCTTGTCAGATGGACTGTACAATAATATTGCATGGGCCGTTTTACTATCCCGCCCGGCACGGCCTGCTTCCTGGAAATAGGATTCAATGGAATCGGGGATATCCATATGGATCACAAACCTGACATCCGGTTTGTCGATCCCCATCCCAAATGCGTTGGTAGCAATTATCACCCGGGTATGGCCGGTCATCCATTCAGATTGCTTCCGGTTGCGGGATTCCTGCTCCAATCCTGCATGATAGTAATCGCATGATATTTTTTCCTGCCTCAGGTAATTCGCAAGGTCCCTGGTTTTCTTCCTGCTCCTGGCATAGACTATGCCTGATCCGTTCAACTGCTGCAGCAGATCCAGCAGGTACCTCTCCTTGTCCTCCACATGTTTGATGGTATACACGAGGTTTTTCCTCTGAAAGCTGGCTCGCAGTACATTTTTTTCCCTGAACTGCAGTTTCTCCTGTATATCATCGATCACCTTGCCGGTTGCCGTAGCGGTGAGTGCAAGGAATGGTATATCGGGGATAATTTCGCGTAATTCAGCGATCTTCAGGTATGAGGGACGGAAATCATAGCCCCACTGTGAGATACAATGGGCCTCATCGACAGTCACCAGGGAAAGATTCATCTGGGGCAGCCTGATGCGAAAAATATCTGTGCACAGTCGTTCAGGGGAAACATACAGAAATTTATAGTTCCCGTAAATAGCGTTGTTCAGTCCAATATCAATCTCCTCCCTGGAGAGTCCGGAATGAAGAGCCATGGCCTTAATACCTTTCTGGATCAACTTCTCAACCTGGTCCTTCATCAGGGCAATCAGGGGAGTGATGACCAGGCACATTCCATCCCCTGCAAGCACAGGGACCTGGAAAGTTAGAGATTTACCTCCTCCGGTCGGGAGCAGACCCAGGGTATCGTGTCCAGCCGCCACCGATTTGATAATGTCTTCCTGCACCGGACGGAAGTCAGGATAGCCCCAGTAGCGGATCAGTATTTGCTGGTAGATGTTCATTGTTTGTCAGTATGTAATATCGCCATTTTTTTTGTATTTTCGCACAATTTTATAATCCTCAAAAACACTGTAAATATGTCTTTCCAGGAAGATAAAGTCAGATCAGAAGGTTTAACCTTTGATGACGTTCTGCTCGTTCCATCATACTCTGAGGTAATGCCAAGGGAGGTTTCGCTGAACACCATGCTTTCCAGAAACATCCAGATGAAAATCCCGATTATTTCGGCGGCCATGGATACCGTCACAGAGGCGAGCCTGGCCATTGCCATTGCCCGGGAAGGCGGCATTGGCGTGATCCATAAGAATATGTCGATTGAAGATCAGGCCAAACAGGTAAGGAAAGTTAAGCGGGCAGAGAACATTATGATCCTCGACCCCATAACCATCCTGGAAGAAGGAACCATCGCCGATGCGCTCATGCTGATGCAGGAATACAAGATCGGCGGGATCCCTGTTGTAGACGAAGCCAAAAAGCTGATCGGGATCGTAACCAACCGTGACCTCAGGTTCGAAACTATCATGTCAAGACCGATAAGAGAGGTAATGACCCGGGATAATATCATCACCACAACACAGAAAACAGACCTTGTCAAAGCCGGGGAGATCCTCCAGAAACACAAGATTGAGAAACTGCCCGTTGTTGATGGAAACAACCGTCTTATCGGACTCATCACCTACAAAGATATCACCAAATCAAAGGACCGTCCCAATTCCTGTAAAGATGCCCAGGGCAGGTTGCGTGTAGCCGCCGCAGTTGGCGTTACCATAGATACTGCGGAAAGGATAAAGCTCCTTGTTGATGCAGGGGCTGATGCAGTGATCATTGACACAGCCCACGGACATTCTGGTCCAGTAATAGAAACCTTGAAGAAGGCAAGGAAACTTACCGGTGATACAGACATTATACTTGGCAACATTGGCACAGCCGAAGCTGCCAAAGTCCTCGTAAAAGCCGGGGCCGATGCAGTCAAGGTAGGGATCGGTCCGGGTTCCATATGTACCACCCGGATCATTGCCGGTGTAGGTATTCCCCAGCTGACGGCCATTTATGATGTGGCAAAAGCAGTAAAAGGATCAGGTGTACCCGTCATTGCCGACGGAGGGATCCGGTATTCAGGGGATATTGTAAAGGCATTGGCAGCAGGTGCGCATTCCGTCATGACAGGGTCCCTCATCGCAGGAGTGGAAGAATCACCCGGGGAGACGATCATCTATAACGGGCGTAAATATAAAAGTTACCGGGGTATGGGCTCAATAGAGGCCATGCAGAAAGGATCGAAAGACAGGTACTTCCAGGATGTCGAAGATGACATCAATAAGCTTGTCCCGGAAGGCATAGCCGCCAGGGTACCATATAAGGGGACACTTTCCGAGGTGGTATATCAGTTGATCGGTGGACTCAGAGCCGGGATGGGGTACTGCGGTACACCGACCATTGATGAACTCCAGCAGGCACGGTTTGTAAAGATTACTCACTCCGGCATCATCGAGAGCCATCCGCATGATGTGACCATCACCAGGGAGGCACCCAATTACAGCCGGTAATAATATTTGTTTAATTTCGTTTTTGTATTTACCTAATCAAAATATTTTTACAATGAACAATTTGACACGTTTTATCCTCCCCTTACTGCTGTTTTCAACACATGTTTTTTCACAGGCCGACACGGATAAGATCTTGATGACTATCCACGACAGGCAGATAAGCCTGGATGAATTTGAGAGAATCTATAATAAGAATAACAGCAGCACAGCGCTGGAACAACAAACCGTTGAAGAATACCTGGATCTGTTTATCAATTTTAAACTGAAGGTCATCGAGGCCGAGGAACTGGGAATGGATACCACCCAGGGGTTCATCAAGGAATTCAACGGATATAAACAGCAACTGGCACAACCCTATCTTTCTGATAAGGAGGAAGTGGATGCACTCGTCAAGGAAGCATTTGAAAGGGCACAGCTAGAGATCAACGTAAGCCATATACTTATTCGTGCCAGCGCAGACGCAGCACCGGAAGATACCCTCCGGGCTTTTAATAAAACCATTGAAATCAGGGACAGGATCCTGGCCGGCGAGGATTTCGGAACTGTGGCCAAGGCAACATCAGACGATCCCTCAGCCAAGACAAATGCAGGCCTCCTTGGCTGGTTCACTGTATTCCGTATGGTATATCCCTTTGAGAACGGGGCCTACCAAACAGAGAAGGGAAAAGTGTCCATACCCGTGCGTACCAGGTTCGGTTATCACCTGATCAAAGTTAACGACACCAGGCCTGCCCGCGGAGAGGTCAGGGTCTCCCATATCATGATCATGACACCGAAAGGCATAAATGACGAACAGAAGGAAGATGCAAGGAAGAGGATCCATTTATTATACGATAGTCTTCAATCAGGTATTGATTTTGCTGACATAGCCCGGAAATATTCCGAAGACAGGGGCTCTGCTGCCCGCGGCGGAGAACTTCCATGGTTCGCTACCGGCAGGATGGTTGCACCATTCGAGAATGCTGCTTTTGCCCTGGCCAATACAGGAGATATATCTGAACCCATTCAGACATCATTTGGATGGCATATTATCAAACTGCTGGAGCTGAAAAAGTTAAATGATTTCGAAACTGCAGAGGCAGACCTTCGGGCCAATGTGACGAAAAGTGACCGGAATGCGTATGGTAAAAAAGCCCTGGTTGAAAGGATCAAACGGAACAATAATTTCACTGAGAACAGGGAGAATCTGTATCCTTTCTACTCGGTAGTGGATACAAGCATATTTTACCGCAACTGGGATGTGGGCAAGGCCGTGGGACTCACTGAGATCCTGTTCACGATAGGTGACAGTTCGGTGACCCAACAGGATTTTGCAGCTTACCTTGCTGACAAACAGGGAGCTGCCAGGACAAATATAGAGGTTCTTGTCAACAATCATTATGAGAAGTTTATCGAGGTGCAGGTCTTGCAGTATGAAGAAGACCAGTTACCTGGCAAGTATCCGGAGTATAAACATCTAATTCAGGAGTACCATGACGGAATCCTCCTGTTTGACCTGACTGATCAGATGGTCTGGTCAAAGGCTGTGGAGGATAGCGCTGGACTGGAAGCATTTTACGCAGATAACAAATCCAATTATATGTGGGGAAAGCGCCTTGACGCTACCCTGATCACTTGCAGGGATGCAGAAGTTGCAGCTTTTGCCAGGGATCTGTTGAGCAGGAAAAAAAGAAAAAGGCCTTCAACCGAAGAGGTTCAATCCCTTGCTTATGCTGAATTCAGTGACAGTTCAAGCCTTTCATTCGAATTTAATAAGTATGAAAAGGAGGATCATCCCCTGGTTGAAAAAATGGACTGGAACAAACCCATGTCTGATAACATGGAGGAAAATGGAAAGGTTATCTTTCTGGTAAAGAACAAGGTACTGAAGCCCGAACCCAAGATGCTTGATCAATGCAGGGGAATAGTGACCGCTGATTACCAGAACCACCTGGAGACGGATTGGATCGAAACGCTCCGGGCCAAATATACTGTTCAGGTGAACCGGGAACTGTTATCAGAGATAAAATAAACCCCGATATGTTCAAATTCAGTAATAGGATCAACATACTGAACTGCAGGTTTTTCCTCTCCGGTCTGTTTATGATCACCCTTGCTCTCTCCTGTACAAAGTTGGAGACCAGGAGCAGGGAGAAATCCCTGGCACAGGTATTGGAGAAGAATCTTTATCCCTCGGATATCAGGGATATCTTTCCAAGCAATGTCTCCGATGAAGATAGTATACTGATCCAGCAGAATTATGTGGATAAATGGGTTAAAAAGCAACTGATCCTGCAAAAAGCTGAATTGAATCTCACGGAAGAACAGAAAGATGTGAGGCAACAGATCGAAGAATACCGCTCTTCATTGCTTATTTATAAATATGAACAGAACCTGATCCTTCAGAAACTGGATACGCTCATCAGTGATGAAGAGATTGAAACATATTACATGGAAAATCCTTCCAATTTCAACCTTGACCGACATATTGTCAAGGCCCTGTTCATTAAACTTCCCATGGATGCACCCGATCTCTGGAGGGTAAGACAGATGTACAGATCGGAAAGGGAAGAGGATTTCAAGGAGCTCGAAAGTTACTGCTATCAGTACGGTGTTAAATATGATTATTTTGACGATAACTGGACCCCATTTACTACAATTACACGTGCCCTGCCAAACGAAATCAGAAATCCGGAAAGTTTTCTGCGATGGAACAGATACATCGAGCAACAGGACTCTGCATTCCGTTACATGGTCAATCTTAGGGAACACAGCCTGGCCGGTACGGTCGCCCCGCTGCCGTATATCGAGCAAAAAATCAGGAGCATTATCTTGAATAAGAGGAAGGTCCAGTTTGTCAGGGACCTGGAAAATAATATATATAAGGACGCGTTAAACAAGGGGAGTTTCACTATCTACTAAGGATACATTATAATGACAGGGAAGAGCTTATTAAGTACTTTATTGCTGGCTGGAACATTGCTTTGTGGTTTATCCGGACAATCCCTCATTCTTGACAGGGTCGTAGCCGTGGTGGGAGAATTTGTCATCCTTCAGTCAGATATCGAAAGTCTTTACCTCCAGAACAAAGCCCAGGGAATATCTTTACCAGGAGATGAAAAATGCGCCATTCTGGAGAATTTCCTTGGCGAGAAATTGCTATTAAACCAGGCCAAAATTGACAGTATTGAAATTTCAGAGAGTTCCGTTGAAATGGAACTTGATAACAGGCTGAATTACTTCATCAGCATGATTGGTTCTCCTGAAGCCCTGGAAGAGTATTTTGGAAAATCCATTCTGGAGATCAAGGAGGATATGAGATCTGCAGTCAGGGATGCATCGATTACAAGGCAGATGCAGAGTACCATTACCGGAGAGGTTACCATAACACCCTCTGAAATCAAGGATTATTATAATGGCCTGTCAAAGGATAGTATACCCTACATCGATTTAAAGGTCGAGCTCAGCCAGATCGTCCAATATCCACCGGTAGATGAAGCTGCCGTCTTTGAGGTCAAACAAACATTGCTGGATCTCAGGCGAAGGATACTCGATGGTGAGAAATTCACAACACTAGCCGTGCTTTATTCTGAAGGCCCATCGGCCTCTAAGGGTGGAGAGATTGGTTTTATGGGAAAAGGGGAATTGGATGGTGAGTATGCAAAGGCTGCTTTTAGTCTTAAAGCCGGTGGTGTATCCACCATCGTGGAATCATCATTCGGATACCATATCATCCAGCTTATTGAAAGACGTGAAGAAAGGGTGAATACAAGGCATATCCTGATGAAACCAAAGGTAAAGCCTGAGGCCATCCGGGCCACCACGCGGAAACTTGACAGCATTGCCACCCTGGTACGCACGGATAGTGTAGAATTTGACCTCGCAGCAAGGATCTATTCGAAAGATATAAATACTGCAGTGAATGGAGGGATCATGGTCAATCCTGCCACCAATACAACCGCCTTTACCCTGGACGAGTTACAGCCTGCAGAATTCATTGCCCTCCGCGACCTGAAGGTCGGTGAGATCACGGAAGCCTTCAAATCAGAAGATGAAAATGGAAAAGAGGTCTATAAGATCGTCCGGTTGAGAAATCGCAGCAGTCCCCACCGGGCCAATCTCAAAGATGATTATATAGTCCTCAAGGAAATGGCCCTGGGCATGAAAAAGAAGGAAGTATTCCAGCTTTGGATTGATGAGAAGATTAAGGAGACCTATGTCAGCGTTGATAATTCTTTTGCCGGATGCCAGTTTTCCCGCAAGGGATGGATAAAATAAATAAGCATCCCCCATGTACCGGCCAATTCTAATACTTGCCTTGTTAATTGCAGGTACCCTGCTCCATGCCCAGGAAGAGAATAAAATTGAGATCCTGAACTCAGAATACATGGAATATGATGCCAGTATTGGCAGTGGTGTTGTAAAATATGTAGGTGAAGTAGCCTTTCAACAGCAAAACATGCTGCTTAGTTGTGACAGTGCCTGGTATTTCGCACGGGAAAACACCGTGCATGCTTACGGAAATGTTCACCTCATCCAGGGCGATACATTAGACCTGTATGGTGATGAGCTCCGGTACTTCGGTAACGAGAAATTTGCCGAGATGAGGCATAATGTCACACTGATAGACAAGGAAACCACACTGACCACGGATTACCTGGATTTTGACATGGAGAACAACGTTGGTTACTATGAAAGGCACGGGCACATTGTCAATGGGGACAATACACTGGACAGCCGGGCCGGTTATTATTACACCCGCAGTAAATCGCTGCATTTCAGGGACAGCGTGGTGATTGTCAATCCTGAATACACCATCTATGCAGATACATTGAGGTATCATACAGTAACGGAGATCGCCTATTTTTTGGGACCTACCCGTATTATCAGTCCGGAAAACTCCATATACTGCGAGAATGGCTGGTATGACACGCAGAAGAACATATCCCAGTTCAACAAAAATGCCTACCTGGAATCAGACGGGCAATACCTGAGGGGAGACAGTCTCTATTATGAAAGGGATAACGGAATGGGTTTGGCCTTCGACAATGTGGAATTGTATGATTCAGCCCAGCAGGTCATATTGCTGGGTCGATATGCCATCTATTTTGAAGATCCCGAATACGCCATGCTCACCGACAGTGCAATCCTTATACAGATTTCAGATGAAGACAGTCTGTTTGTTCATGCCGATACCCTGAAATCAGTTGTTGACTCTACCGGGCAATATAAGATCCTGAGGGCATATTACAAGGTAAAGTTCCATCGCCCCGATATGCAGGGTATGTGTGATTCACTTGCCTATCTTGAAAGCGATTCAGTATTTCAGTTATTTGGCGATCCCGTCCTCTGGTCTGAAATCCATCAGCTTACCGCAGAACAAATGGATATCCACAGGGCCTTCGAGGAGCCTGATTACATTGAACTTTCTAATGCCGCTTTCATTGTATCACAGGATGACAGCATCAGATTTAACCAGATTCGCGGCAGGAATATGGTGGGCCATTTCAGTGAAGATCAGCTTTCTCGTATTGATGTTAAGGGCAATGGTCAGAGCCTCTGGTTTGGAAGGGATGAAGGAGAACTGATCGGGGTCAACAAGGCAGAAAGCAGCGACATTAAGATCTACCTGGCAAACGGAGGGGTTGAAAGAGTAAATATGATCACCTCTCCCTCAGCCATATTATATCCCCCGGATGAGCTGCTGGAGGAAAATATGTACCTGAGCGGGTTTATCTGGCTGGAAGACCATCGTCCGAAGACCAAACAGGACATATTCCGCTGGAGCGAACACTAAATTTCTTTTAAAAGAAATATTAGTCAAAGCACCAATCTACAAGTGATTCAATGCTCTCATAGGAAGATACAATCCTCAGGTTCCCAGGGACATTCTGATATGAATATACCGAACGTGGAAATGCTGCGTCCCTCTCTATCAACTCACTGGATGCAGGTTCAAGCCTCTGGTTTTGCAAATCTGCAAGTACAACCTTTCTCGGCGCAATACATCCGATCAGGTCCGGCAAATCATAGCCCGTCAGCACCCCTGCGATTCCCCAGGAGAAGTCAACCTCATAAGGATGACCTATGCCTCCGCCTTCATTCTCTATCAGGCCAATTTTATAAAACCTGTTCATTGCAACGGCCCGGTATGAGATCGGCGAACCAATAAGGGTAACATTATCCAATGAAGTATCGAATGCAGCAGCATGTATCAGAGGCAGACATGTCTCACCAACAGCAACGGCACCAACTTTATTATTATCAACATAATCAAGGCTCTTCAAATAACCAGCAGCCCTGACAATGTCACCCGCCTGGATGCCAACAACACTCCTTCCGATTAATACAGCTGTATAACCGGGCCCTAACGGCCTTGTAGCGGTATTTTTTGTTTCACCTGTACCCATAACATCCACAGCAGCCACTATATATCCTTTTTTAACCAATTTTTCAATCTCTCCTCCAGGTAAAGCCTCCGCAGCCTTGCCTTCCGGATGAAGATATACAATGGCTGGATGCTTCCCCGTAATCATGTCAGGCACAAATAAAAGCAGCGGTATTACATAATCTCCCTCACCTTTAATCGCATACTTTCCCACAGTATAACCATCTCTCTGGTACCTGCCGTTCAGGAAGGGTTCATATTCAAAAACCTCAGAAACATTATAACCGGAAATGCCCTTTGCCTTTACCATAACACCGTTCAGATGCCTTGCAATATCTTTCCTTGATTTCTCAAGATTCCTAATAAGTTCTTCTGTTTCCCTTTTATTAACATCGAATACCATATCTCCACCCAGGGATGTCGAAATCTGACCGGTCGGTGTTACGGTCAATTCGGCCTCTGATAATATTGTAACTTCTTCTTCTGCGGGGTCACCAGGCAAGTCGAAATGATGCATGAAAAATTCATATATCCTTAACCGTATCCTGGGAGTCATCCAGTGTTTAAAATCATCCTCAACCAGGTCCAGGTTATCCTCATAACCGAGCAACGCATAGGCCTTTTTTACCTCCCCGAACGATTCCCGCGCTCCTTGTATTGACAGATACTGGTCACGTGTAACAAATGTCATTAATGTCGGTTTCGGCGCCCTCACTTCAAGCAGGTCTTCAAATGTTATTCCTTCCGCGACTCCCCGGATAAATATTGTCTCCGCATCCTGTACTCCTTTTGTCTCAAGCTGTCTCCTCGAAGCAGTAGACCAGCTGCATGGTACAGATACCTTTACCCGGTCATCAAAAGCCGCTATGTAGGAGGTAATCGTTCCACCACCGGAGAATCCCGTTACTCCAATCCTTTCCGGATCAACATCATCGCGGGTCAGCAAATAATCGATCCCCCGGATCCCGTCCCATATAAAATACCTGCCTGGAGAAACACCCGATAATAAACACTGGTTCCCCAAATAACAATGTTCTATCACCGAATAACCGATAGAAGAAAAGTTTATACCGGGGTCATAATACTGTACATGCTCCCCCTGCCCGATAGGGTCGATGGCCAAAACAATAATACCCTTCCTTACAAGGTTCAGATATACCTTTTGATAGAGCTCCGCCCTGAAGGCTTCCTGGTTATGCCCTATCACATTAAGCACCGCCGGAATTTTTCCATCAATCTTGTCTGGAATAAAAAGACAACCCGTAACATAAAAGTTCGGCATCGATTCATAAATAATCTTCTCCACCCTGTAGCCTTCTTTATACAAGACACCGGTAATTCTTGCATTAAGCGGGGTCTTCTCAGGGAATGGACCGACTAACTTCAATAGTTTATCCTTAACAAGTACCTGTCTTTTCTGCCAATCACTCCTGGTTTTCAACTTCGCTATCTCTCCATCCCTGAGAGTATAATAATCATTTGCCTGCCCGATAAGATCATGAATCAGCATGCTTCCCGCATTATTCCATATTACCCATTGCTGAAAAACATCCAGGTTTTCCTTCTGGGCAAACCCCCTGGATACATTAATAAAAAAACAGAAAAAAAAGACGGTAATATACTCTCTCCTGATTATATGCATGATCTTTCAGTCTGGCATTAATGATTATCAGCGAAAGTCCAACCCACAGGAAAATCGATCACATCGGCAATGTTGACCTTTTTCCCGGTTTCAATTGATTGCCTGGCTGCAATGCCGATCAGGCTGGAAAATATTCCGGCACGGCTATCTGCTATCTTTCCAAGAGGATCTTTTTCTTCCTGAAGGAAAAGCATATCCTTTAGTTTTTTGTCCGCTCCCCCGTGCGTGCCCACAGAAGGATCTACGTGCCAGGTCTTTGTGTCCTTAAAATTATGTGTCAACCGAAAGTCAGAACCATGTCCGGGATCCCAGGGCTGGCGTTGAAATCTCCTTACATCAAGCCTTCCTTTTTGCCCGTTAAATGCAATCCTCTGACCTTCATAAGGTAAAAATGCATTCAGGGAATAACTTAAGATGGCGCCTGTATTGTATCTCACCTCTACTGTCATGGTATCAAATGTGTCAATTTCATTATCCCACACGCAGCCATCTCTTAGATACCCATCCTCTTTTTCGCATGCCACATACATCTCTGTCATCAATTTACTGTCAGATATATCCCAGTAAAAATCACATTTTTCGGTAAAGGAGCAATTTCGACAGTTTTTACCCCTGAAGGCATTGTTCTTACCATAAAAAGAGACATCTCCAAATGCACTTACTTCTAAAGGCTCAGCATCCAGGAACCAGTTTATCTGGTCGAAATGGTGGGAGGCTTTATGGCACAGTAATGTTCCTGAGAACCTGGATTTACCATGCCAGCGCCTGAAGTAACTTGCTCCATGGTCAATGTCAAGGAATTCCATAAACTCCGCTGAGATAATTTTCCCCAGGGTTCCTGAAACCAAGACCTTTTTTATTTCCTCAGCAGAGGCTGAATGCCTTGCGTTGAAAGTAGTGATTATTTTCCTTCCGGTCCTTTTTTCGGTGTCCAGCATTTTCTGTGCCTGCCAGGCTTCCGTTACCAGGGGCTTTTCGCAGATGACATCACACCCGAGTTCCATGGCCCTGATGGCATACTCTGCATGGAAGCAGTCGGTAGTTGTGATGATTACGGCATCTGGTTTGGTTTCCTCTACCATGCGGTTGAAATCCCTTGCCAGGTAGACCGGAGCAGTGGTGACAATGTATTTTTTTGCAAAATCCAGTCTTTTGGGATTGATATCGCACAGGGCCACCATATCCAGTTGATCCGGATACTGTATTAAAAGGTCTTTGCCCCAGGTGCTTGTACCCCTGGACCCTGTGCCAACCAAGGCAATCTTAAGCTTCTTTCCAGGTTCACGAGCTGCAAAAGAACTGTTTGAGATTAATCCTAAAGCTGAAAGGCCTAAAGTCAACTTAGTGCCTTTATCAATAAATTCTCTTCTGTTTATTTCCATTTTCGTGTAGATTAGTGGGAGCCATACCTGTTACGGTTGGCTGTTATTTTTGAGAACCGGAACATAATTAAGCATGACCATCCAGGTTCACATAAAAGTAACTATTTTTCACGATCTTCATCTAATTTGTGATTCCAAACACAGGTAATGGCGGCACCAGTGTGTCTGGGGAGGATTGGCTAAAGGCCAGCTTTTTTATGTCTCTCTGGTTTTAACTGATATTGATTGAAAAAAGTGCCTGCATTTTGCGGTTACTGCCACAAAATTAAGCACGCTTTTAATCAATATAAGTTTGAGGGAAATTCGGTGGGGGGGGATAGAAAAAAAAAGGCTGCCCTTTTGACAGCCTTTCTCCTTAGTATTCGTCTTCGTTAAAAAAGAAATCATCCTTACTTGGATAATCAGGCCAAATGTCCTCAATGCTCTCGTAGATTTCTCCTTCATCCTCGATTTCCTGTAAATTCTCAATAACCTCGAGTGGGGCACCGGAACGAATGCCGAAATCTATTAACTCATCTTTTGTGGCTGGCCAGGGAGCATCCTCCAATTTTGAAGCTAACTCTAATGTCCAGTACATATTGCAGGTGCTTTCGTGTGATAAAAATTATCTGGTAATCCTAAAATTCGTGCAAATATAAAAAAAAATGGATATCAGATAACAGGTTGCCAGATTATTTCTTCAATTTTTAGTTCCCAGGCGATTTTCCTGGCCAGGATAAATAGGTAATCCGACAGACGGTTAAGGTATTTTACGAGGATTGCTGTTTGATCAGAGTTTTTAATAAATTTCACACTGTATCTCTCAGCCCTGCGGCAGGTTGTTCTTGCAAGGTGGCAGTAGCTTACGGTGGTATGACCGCCTGGAAGGATGAAGGACTGCAAAGGTTCAAGTTCCTGGTCCATCCGGTCAATTTCAGTCTCCAGAAAGCCTATATCCTCCTCATGAAGTTCAGGCATGGGGACAGCGCTGTCTTTTTTTTCACTGGCCAGGATTGTTGAACCAACCATGATCCTGTCCTGTATCTTCAAAAGTGTTTCCCTCATTTCCTCATCACTCAGCTGGTCCCTGATGAGACCCATCCAGGAATTCAATTCATCAAGTGTCCCGTAAGCTTCCAGCCTGGGATGATCCTTGGGTACGATATTTCCGCCCAGCAGGGTGGAGGTTCCCCTGTCACCTGCTTTGGTATATATTTTCATTGGTTT